>NZ_JAPPTE010000006.1:0-253722 GCF_026719375.1 Citrobacter sp. W9
CACATAAATGCCAGCGTACCCGGCGTGATGGTGATTTTAAAAAACACTACGAAGATGATTCCAGTGTCACTACCTATGAACCGGAGCGGGAAAAGAACAGTAATATTTATAGCGTCACGGTGCCGGTTGAAAAAGGCTGGTACTGTGACTGGAAACTGAGTAATGTTGAATTTAAACTAAAGTATAAAAAGGGGAGCGAAATTCTTGAGGGAATTGATGACACAATCTTTGAAAGAATCACGTTTGTGTTTGATGAACATTATCCCCGGGCTACAAATGGACAATCTCAACCCCTGCCAGGGAGGAACAAAATAATTAATGAGGAATTTTATCCCTATAAAAGGATAAACCATCTGATAGGGAATCTGGTGGAAATTTCATTTACGGGTCGTGTCTATTTTTATACCTATCGGCTTGATAATGAAATTGAACGCATTCTGTTCAGACCGATAATTCATACTGATGAGATGGTGATACTGTCAGACCCTTTGACGTTGAAGCACGGAGAAAAGGTAAAACTGGTTTATCCGGATGGCTATGTCGAATACGGAAACCCTTTTCCCGATTTTGAACGATTGCAGAAAATCAGGCGCGAGCGCCAACAAACCAGTAATTAATGTAATATTCAGCCATGATAAATTTTACCAGAAAAACGTAATCAATATCTTATCTGGTGAAACAAATATAACCACTCTAATTCATCTCAGGCTGTCAGAGGAATATATCATTTATGAGTTATCCACATGGTTATATAAGAATAAGACACAATAAACCTCTGCTTCTCACCATCTTTTATCTGCTGCTGTCCGGATGTGACGGCAGTTTCTTTTCATCTGATGTCAGAAAGGTCACTATAGCAATGGATACGCCGGACCTTCTTGAGAAACCGTGGTTCTCCGTGACCTATCGCTCACATAAATGCCAGCGCACCCGGCGTGATGGTAATTTTAAAAAACACTACGAAGATGATTCCAGTGTCACTACCTATGAGCCGGAGCAGGAAAAGAACAGTAATATTTATAGCGTTACGGTGCCGGTGGAAAAGGGCTGGTACTGTGACTGGAAACTGAGTAATGTTGAATTTAAGCTGAAGTATAAAAAAGGCAGTAAAATTCTTGAGGGAATTGATAAGACAATTTTTAAAAGAATCACGTTTGTGTTTGATGAACATTATCCCCGCGCTGCAAATGGACGATCTCAACCCCTGCCAGGGATAAATAAAGTAATTAATGAGGAGTTTTACCCTCGAAAAAAGGAAAACCATTTAGCCGGAAATCTGGTAACGCTTTCATTTACAGGACGGAAAAATTTCTACGCATACAGGCTTGATAGCGATATTGAACGTGTCATTTTCAGGCCGGTTATACATTTTAATGAAGTGGTTACCTGGATAGATCCTTTAACCTGGGGGCATGGTGAACAGGTAAAACTGGTTTATCCGGATGGTTCAGTCGAGCTTGGAGAAACTGAACCTGATTTCGAACGGCTGCAGAAAATCAGTAGTGAACGCAAAGCATCGGCAAACTAACACTCAGTAGAGATAGATTTGCCAAAAGTGTAACAATTAATTTAATCAAGGATTATGCCAAACATTGCTAGCTCTTCAATGTTTATAGTGGTTCCCAATACAATCATTATATTAAATGATTAGTGAGACTATTTAATAGATATTTTATTAGGAGGTTCATTATGTCAAAAGGTTTTGTTTTGCTTGGTGATAAAACGACTCATGGAGGAAGTGTGATATCTGCATCTTCTACCATGTTTGTTCAAGGGAAAAAAGTAGTTCTTCTGGGGGATCTGGTCAGTTGTCCGATACCCTTCCATGGCATTAATCCTATTATTGAAGGTTCATCAGAATGGTTTTCTGATGGTAAACCGATAGTTGTCGATGGATGCCATAGTCTGTGTGGATGTCAGGTTATTTCAAGTGCGCCGGAAGCATCAATAGGATGAAACCATGGGCTGGGAACGCCATAGAATTATCACGCCCGTAGCTCCTGAACCTCTTTCTCTCTGGCGATGGATACTGGTCGGTATATTATCAGTAATAGTAAGCATCTTACTTTTTGTATTGCATGCAACAGAGCATCTGTTTTTTATTAATGATGTCAACATCTGGCTGGTTTCACTTTTTCCAGTGTTCCTGTGGTTAATAATTGCCAGTATTAGAGGGTATTTATATGGGCGGGCGCTTGAATATTATGAGTTTTTGCAAAAAGAAATATTGATTTCTCAACGTGAATGGCAGTCTTGGGGACAGCGCTCTATTGTCGTGATGAATAGCTGCGTATTGTTACCAGAGAAAATTACCGTTGCAATTATTGCTGGTAATTCAAAGAATATCGCAAACCAATATGATTTGGTTAATCGTATCAATTACTTACCTCAGGTCAAAAATCAATGCCATGCCGCGGCTGTTTTGCTTAACAGTATAGCTGAGTCTCTGAGCATATTACCGACTGGCATTCCGTTGCATGTAACCCTCGTCACGGATGGTTCAACTGAAGAAATTTGCTTACTACAATCCAACTTTCATCGCATCTGGCAGACAAGTTTACCTGCCAAGCCGCAGCCTTCCTCTGTACGGATTGTCACTGAGTTTCCGTGCCACCAACTGGATACGAACCTGAAAGATGCTGAAGTCAGAAGCGATCTTTTTCTGATTTTGCAATTTAATGGGCACGATAAATATTCTGATGGAATGGCTGTTTTTCTTTTAGCCAGTGATGATGTTGCGCGCAATTACGGTTTGGAAGGAAAATGTCGCTTATTGCGTCCAATGCCTCTGGATAAATCGTGTTTGTCGCAAGATTTAACCTCTTTTTTTACTACACAGGTCAGTGCGAAAAAAACCAGGGCCATTGTGTCTGATTACCAGTCAATTGCTTCGTTGAGTACGCAACTCTATCCAATTGCTCATGAGAATGGTGTTCATTGGCAGGTTGAAAACACCATTGTTCTTGAACGATTTATGGGGATCCCCGGTCCATTTTCCGGTTGGCTATGTGCTGGTGTGACCGCTGATATGTCAAAGCATCACTCAGCACCATATTTGATCGTTTCTGTTCAGGAACAACAGCCATATATCTGTACCGTTTTACCCTGGAGTGATAATGAATACGACAAGCCATCTATGGAGTAGGGGAAGTCAGGCTGTGTTGTTTTTGGTAATCCTGGCGGGATTATCATGGCTGGCGAATCGCTTTGGTGAGTATCTGGGTGCAGATTCACCTACGAAGAAATTTCTCTTAGTTGTAGCCACGGCAATTTTAATTATTTTGATTCGCCTGTATCCGTATATCAGCCTTTATGCAAGGGAGCATCTGTTTCGCGTAAGCGAGGAAAATGTCGGCGTTTTTCCTGAAAATGAATCCCGAATAGAGGAAATACTCTCCAGGAATATACGGACAGGAGAAATTCGTGATGCCCTAAAAGGGAATTACGGCCGCCGCTGGCGCGCCAAAACGCGTATTCTGCTGGTGATGGGGGATGCCTCTCAGGTTGAGCTGCTGGTGCCAAAACTCACCTCTCTGCGCTGGGTTGAAGGGGATGGCGTGGTGTTAATCTGGGGAGGTGGGCTCACTGAAACGCCAGATGTCACGCTGTTTGATGCGATACGCAAGCTGCATCGGCGCCCGCTGGACGGGATTGTATGGGTAACCCCCACCTTTCAGCACCAGCAGGCATTGGTTCAATCAGCACCTGTTGTCTCTTTAAGCGCAGAACAAGCAGATAATGCCGCCCGCCATCTTCAGGCTGTTTTTACCACGCTTCGCTGGCGAGTGCCGTTGTACCTTTGGTCGCTGCATGGCACACGGGATGACGTAACCCTACACTCTGCGACGTGTTTGTTTCCTGCAGGATGCACCACGGCTTTATGTCGTTCGCAGTTGACCTCGCTCGCAATACAGATGGCGGAGCAGGGCACGCAGCAGGTTACGCGCAATATCCGCGATAACGTCTTACTGAAAATGGCTAATTTGCTGATGCATGGCGCAGAAGCCATCAGCGAATCGTTGTCCACTTTTTTTAGCCCGCATCGGCCATTGCCGCTGGCGGCGGTCATCTTGAGCCAGTATGCGGAAAGTACCTCATCGGGCGTTGCGCATGCCTGGAGGCGTGATGAGCGCTGGCGTGCGCTGCTTGATTCACTCCCTGCGTTACCAGCTGAACTTAAGGCACAGCGTACAGGCCGTTCAGGGATGGGGGTGTTGGCAGTCTGTACAGCCGGTTTGATACTGCTATGGGGGGCGGGAATGGTGGTGTCTTTCCTGGCGAATCGCAATCTGATCGGCGAAAGTCTGGATCAGGCGAGACTGGCAGGCGGCCCGGATAAACCGCTCGCCGAGCGTCTTACGGCGCTTTCCGCTCTTCAGCAAACGCCAGGCATGCTTCGCTGGCGTCAGCAGAATGGAGTGCCGTGGTACTACCGCTTCGGTTTAAGTCAAAATGATGCTCTGCTGGATGCGCTATGGCCGCGTTATACGCGTATCGCTATTCCGCTCCTGCGTGATGAAGCCGCTCAACATCTTACTCAGGAATTAACGGCTTTAACCCGGCTGGCTCCAGACAGCGCGCAGTTTGCTGCCCAGGCAAAGATCGCCTACAACCAGCTGAAAATGTATCTGATGCTCTCCCGACCTGAACAGATGGAGGCGTCATTTTTTAGTCAGGCGTTGATGCAAGACTGGCCGGACCGAGCGGGTATTTCGCGTGCATCATGGCAGGGCGTTGGGCCTGGACTCTGGCAATTCTGGGGAGAACACCTTCAGGCGCATCCTGAATGGAAAATAGCAGCCGATAAAAATCTTATTAGCCAGGTGCGAACGCTGTTAATTCGTCAGATGGGGATCCGCAATGGCGAAGCTGCCCTGTATCAGAAAATCATTGAACAGGTAACTCCGCATTACACCGATCTTCGTCTGGAAGACATGACCGGCGATACCCGGGCAGAGCACGTATTTTATACCCGCAGTTCGGTTGCTGGCGTGTATACCCGCAAAGCCTGGGAAGAGGAGGTTTTGCCCGCCATAGAGAAAATCGTAAACAACCGCCGGGAAGAAATGGATCAGGTGCTGGGGGATGATACGCATTCTGCAAGCGATCCTCTTTCTCCCCAGGCATTAAAGACGCGTCTTAGCGAGCGTTACTTCACGGATTTTGCCGACAACTGGCTCGATTTTCTCAACAGTATTCGCTGGAAGCGCACCCAGACGCTAAGCGATGCTATCGATCAACTCACGTTGATTGCCGATATTCGTCAGTCTCCTCTGATTGCGTTAATGAATACGCTCGTCGTTCAGGGACGCACAGGGTTAACCGGTGAAGCGCTGTCGGACTCATTGGTGAAGTCGGCAAAGGAGCTATTTAACACTAAAGAAAATCAAACCATTGACCAGCATGCGCGGGAAGAAGGCCCTATGGCGAGTACCTTCTCGCCAATCCTGGCCTTGATGGATGAACAATCGGCCGGGCAGGATATCAGCCACCTGAGTCTGCAAACCTACCTGACCCGGGTAACGCAGGTCAGGCTGAAACTCCAGCAGATTACTAACGCTGCCGATCCGCAGGGAATGAGTCAGGCCCTGGCGCAAACGGTGTTTCAGGGCAAAACCATCGATCTCACCACCACGCGTGACTATGGCAATCTGGTGGCGGCCAGTCTGGGGCAAGCATGGAGTGGATTTGGTCAAACTATGTTTGTTCAGCCGCTGGAGCAGTCATGGCAGCAGGTATTGCAACCGACCGCGGCGGGCCTGAATGCGCAATGGAAGGCGCTGATTGTGAATGACTGGAACAGTGCATTCGGCGGACGATATCCGTTTCGCGATGTTGGCAGCGAGGCTTCTCTGCCGCTGCTGGCGCAATATCTGCGAAGCGATAATGGTCGGATCCCGCATTTTCTCGAAAGCCATTTAAGTGGTGTGCTGCATAAACAGGGACGTCACTGGGTTGCCGACACGGTGAATGCTCAGGGACTGGTGTTTAATCCGGCGTTCCTCGAGGCGATGGACCAGCTCAGTCAAATTGCGGATGTCGCATTTATTCGTGGAGAAGCCGGGATGCGTTTTGAGCTGCGTCCTGGAACGGCGCGGGATGTAATGCAGACCGACCTCGTACTGGATGGGCAGAAACTCACCTACGTTAATCAGATGCCAGCGTGGAAAAACGTTGTCTGGCCTGCCGATACGCAAGCGTCAGGGGCAACCCTAAGCTGGGTGAGCACCAATACGGGAACCCGAATCTACTCAGATAACCCCGGTACCTGGGGGTGGATCCGACTGCTTGAGAAAGCGGAGATAACCGATAACGCTGGCGTGAACAGCGGTTTTAACCTGCGCTGGACAGCGCAGGATGGATTGCCGCTGAACTACACCCTGCGAACGGAAGCAGGTGAAGGCCCGCTCGTATTACTCAAACTCCGCGACTTTGAACTACCAGAAGCAATTTTTGTTGTTAGCAGCAAGATTTCCTCAGAGGAAGAAGAATGAACGCTCTGAAACGTCTACTGGATGCCAGCACGGCTTCGCCAGATGAACAACAGCAACTCATGGAGCAGGCGCAAACGCAGACTGCGCTATGGCAAAACTGGCTATTGCCCATTTCAGCAGCCAACCCTGGTGGTGAAGATCCTGGCTATGACGATGATTTTCAGCGTATGCGAGAGGAGGTGAATAAACTGTCTGGCGCGCAAACGGAGCTCATCATTGAGCTTGCGGAAAAAATTCTGACCCATACCAGTAAAGATGTCCGTGTTGTCACCTACTACACATGGGCGCGTTTGCATCAGGATGGTGAGTCCGGTCTGGCGGATGGTCTGATTTTGCTGGCTGGCCTGATGCAGCAATATGGCGATTCTCTCCATCCCTTAAGAGCCAACAGCCATAAGGCCGCCCTTGAATGGCTGGCAGGCGGGCGGATGCTGGATAGTCTGGCGCGTTTTCCCGAGGTTTCACGACCTGACACGCAACGGATCGCCGGTGCGCTGATGCTACTAGAGCAGCAATTTAGTCAGCGAGAAGAGAGTATTCGTCCAGGGCTTGGGGCGTTGTATAGCGCGCTGGAAAATCGGCTGGCGCAGTCTGGCGGCGCTCAGGCATTGGTACCGCAAAATATCAGCGCTCAACCCAGTCGACACAGCGCAGAAACCCCCGTCCTCAAAAGTATTGCTTCTGGCCGTGAGCTGCTGGAACAGGCACGGGTGTTGGCAAAATACTTAAGCGATCAGCCGGAAGGCTGGCTGGCGGCGCATCATTTGATGAAAAGCGTGCGCCTCGATACGGTCAGCCAGCTTCCTCCGCCAGATGGCGCCGGACGTACACGCCTGGTACCGCCCAAGAGTGATTACCGCGCGCAGCTCAAACGTCTGTATTTGCAGCAAAACTGGACTGAACTGATTGAGTTAACTGACAGCTTATTTGTCGAGGGAGTGAATCATTTCTGGCTGGACGTGCAGTGGTACCTTCATCAGGCTCTAACCAGGGCGGGTTCGCCATGGGATAAAAATGCCACGATTATCATCAGCGATCTGAAAATGCTACTACATCGGATGCCGGGTCTGGAAACACTGGCTTTTAACGATGGAACTCCCTTTGCTGACGATGTCACCCGCGAGTGGATAGCCCGTGACGTGCTGCAGGAAAGCGACTGGCGGACGGAAAAAGTCGCTGCGACTACCGCTGGGGCGGATGACGATATTCTGCTCCTTGAAAGCGAGGCGCTGGCGCTGGCGGATAGCGAAGGCATTGAAGCAGCGCTTGCCTGGCTTCAGACTCGCCCCGGCATTATTTCACCTCGACAGCGTTGGTTACGCCAGTTGTTGATGGCCCGTCTGACCGAACAATGTGGGCGCAACGATCTCGCGCTGCATTTGCTTGGCGAATTGAATACGACAGCACACGCTCTCACCCTCAAACAATGGGAGCCTGAACTGCTGTTTGAAATCAAAGCGCGACGGCTGAAACTTCTGCGTTTAAAAGCCAACCGCAGTGAAAGTGACAAAGCGCGTCTGGCGCCAGAGATGGACTCTCTGTTGTCCGGTTTGGTCGCCATTGATCCCGCCAGAGCCGCCGTCTTGTGTGGCTAAAACTAAAAAAGCGAACTGTAAAATGGAAGATTTAACTCTGCGTTATTATGACGCGGAAATGCGTTATTTAAGGGAAGCGGCAAAAGAGTTTGCGCAGGCGCATCCGGATCGTGCAGCGATGCTGGATCTGGATAAAGTCGGCATTCCCGATCCGTATGTGGAGCGATTATTTGAAGGTTTTGCATTTTCGATGGGACGCTTGCGCGCCAAAATCGATGATCATCTCCCTGAATTTACCGAAGGCTTAATGAGCCTGCTGTGGCCACATTATTTACGTACCATTCCCTCCTTAAGTATTGTCGAGCTTTTACCTGATATTGATGTACTGAAAATGAGCGAACGGATCAATGCGGGGTTTGGTGTATTGTCCCAGCCAGTTGGCCCTAAAAAAACGGTATGTCAGTATCGTACTACTCAGCCCGTCACGCTCAATCCACTGTCTGTCACGGTGGTGAATATTGATGCCGAACCTGACGGACGCTCGGCCATCCGTATGCGAATAAAGTGCAATCCGCAGATGGACTGGTCGCAAACCGATCTGACGCGCCTCAGTCTTTATCTGAGCGGCGACGCACCGGTGACCCACGCGCTGCACCTTGCTTTGACAAAGCGTCTGGCCTCTCTTTATTTGAGACTCCCCAATAGCGTAGAACGTATTCGACTGGAGGGGTATTTTTCCCCGGGCGGATTTGCCAGTGAAGACAGTTTATGGGCAAAAGGCAATACGGCGTTTGGCGGTTGGCAATTATTGCTTGAGTATTTTACGTTCCGCGAAAAATTTATGTTTGTCCATCTTAACGGCCTGGAAAAGGTAACGTTTCCTGCCGGTATAGCGTGTTTTGAAATAGAAGCTGTACTGACTCAACAGTGGAGTTCTGAGCTTCCTCTGGGGAGTGAAAACATCCGTCTTCATTGCGTTCCGGTTATTAATCTCTTCACTCTGGAAGCCGATCCGCTGGTGGTTAATGGGCTTGAAAGCGAATATTTGCTGCGTCCGCGCAGATTGCAGGATGGTCACACGGAAATTTATTCGGTGGATGCGGTTTCAGGTTCGCAGCGAACGCGTAATGCCGTCTATGTCCCCTTTACCAGCTTTCGCCACAAGGGAGGCATGATGCGCCGTAATGCGCCTGAACGTTACTACCATACTCGCGTCAGACGCGGCGTATCCGGATTGTATGATACCTGGCTGATACTCGGAGGAGATGCCTGGGAGCGGGATCGTCTGGCTGAGTATGAAACCGTGTCTTTGAAAGTGACCGGCACAAACGGTCAGCTACCCAGACGAGCGTTGCAGAGTTCATTGCTTAATCGTTGTGAGCAGATCCTCCAGACGCCGCTTGCCGTGCGTAATCTATGTAAACCGACTCTCCCCGCTTACCCTCCCGCTGAGGATCGTTTTCACTGGCGAGTGTTGAGTCACCTGGGATCCAGCTTTCTGAATATGATGGCCAGCGCTGAAGTGCTCAAAGGAACGTTGTCTCTCTATAACTGGCAGGATGATGAGCTTAATTATCGTCGTCTGGATGCGATCATGGATGTTCAACAACATGAAATACAGCGCTTTGAAAAAGGATTTCTACTACGAGGGGTGGACATCGAAATAACGCTTGATGAGAACGGATTTACCGGTGAGGGCGATATTCATCTGTTTGGAGAAATGCTTAACCGCTTTTTTGCATTGTATGCGGATATTCATTTGTTTAATCAGCTTACTTTAATCATACAGCCGGCAGGGAAAAGCTTGCGATGGAAAGAGAATCACAATCAGCGGCTACCCGGCTGCTAAATAGCCTTGGTGAAAACCTGCCCCGTACCAATTTTTATCGTTTCTGCCAGTTGCTGGAACAGTGGGGTCCACAAGCACCCTGTCCCGGAAGCCAACAAAGCCCGCGCTTCGATGCCGTTCGTTTTCGCCCTCATCCGGGAATGGGCTTCCCGGCGGGGGAGCTAAAAAGTGCAGTATATGATCCGCAACAACCCACACTGCCGCCAACGGTTCGGGTCACTTTTATGGGGTTGTATGGTGTGGAATCGCCGCTGCCGACAACCTATCAGGATGATATCGCCCAGCGTCAGGAAGGCTCAGACGTTGCCGCTGAGTTTCTGGATATTTTTAATCACCGCTTAATTACGCAGTTTTATCGAGTCTGGCGTAAATATAGCTATCCAGCGACCTTTCGCCCGGGCGGTACAGATGAAACATCGCAATATTTACTGGGGCTAACCGGGTTGGGGATTCCGGGATGTGGTAAACAAACCGAAACCCCGTTATCGCGTTTTTTGGCGCTGTTAGGAATAATGAGAATGCCAACTCGCACGGTGGAAGGAATATCCGCGCTGGTTTCTTTATTATCGCCAACAACAAATATCACCGTGACCCCTCATGATAAACGCTTAATCCTGCTGGATAAGGCGTTAAAAATGAGTACACGGCAACCCGTTAGCCTTCATTCTCGTCCGGTGATGGGGCATAGCGCCGTAGATATTAACAGCCAGGTGCTAATTACTCTGACAACGGATGCTCCCGATGAGGTTCGTGACTGGTTACCCGGTGGTCAGCTTTACCATGATTTTCTCGCGCTGATGCACGTTTATTTAGGTGCCAGGGTGAATGCGAGGCTGCAATTACGGATTTCTCGCTCGGCGCTTCCGGATGCTCAACTTACCAGTAATAAAAGCGAACGCGCAGTACAGCTCGGCCGAACGGCTGTAATGCGTCTGGATAATCCCGAAACGAAGAATCAACTCATAACGATTACACTTGGGCTTTGGCAGAGCCTTAGTCAACACGATCAGCGGAGGGAAGCCGATGAGACTGGCGATTATCGCTATTAATTTTGCCGTAATAACCGCAATGAGCAGTCTGGTAACCGGATGTGGTCTGACACAAAAAGTATCTGAAGGCGCAGTGTCATTAACGAAGTCAATTTTTTATAAGGAAATTAAAACATTGCATTTGGATTTTTCCGCCAGAGAAGCCGCTAATAAAAATGCGCAGGGTATCGCGCTTTCAACTGTCGTACGTATTTACCAACTCAGAGATCGTAAAGCATTTGATTCGGCAAACTATCAGTCTTTATTTGCGCAAGACAGCACGGCGGTGAAAGCAGATTTGTTGGCTCAGAAAGATATTCGGGTACGTCCTGGTGAAAGCGTAACAGTCGATATTCCACTCGAAAATGAAGCGCAATATGTTGGCGTGGCGGGAATGTTCATTTCTCCCGATCAGTCTGAGGATTCATGGCGTGTAGTATTAGGTCGTGAAGATCTCGATCCTGATAAGGCGCGAGTGATTGAATTAAATTCTCAGGCTCTGGCTCTCCTGACGCAGGAGGACGAGTAATGACTAAACGGCCTTCTCTTTATGACATCTTGCTGGGTAATTTTTCCGGTGGTTTTCCTTTGCACGCAGTTAGTGAAAACACGCAGGTCATTTTGTCCGTCCTCGATAATATGCAGCGGATTTTGAATACTCGTGCCGGTAGCCTCAAACATTTGCCCGACTACGGTCTGCCGGATATGACCAAAATCCTCCAGGGGATGCCAGGAACGGCGCATCAGCTTATCAGCATACTTTCTCAGGTTTTATTGAAATATGAACCGCGACTAAAAGGTATTCAGGTAACGATGCAGGAGCAGGAAGCGCCGGGGCATTTGCGTTATGCAATCGATGCTGAACTGCAGGACCTGGGCATTGTTCGCTATGGCACTGACTTTACCCCTGAGGGACGGGTGCTTATTCGTCATCTTAAGAAGCAGGGCTGGCTTGAGACGAGAGTGTACTGACATGGAAAAGAATCGCATCATCACCGGTGGCGACCCGCGTGCTTTTACGGAGTTCGGGCAGTTACGCGATGAAATCAGCAAACTGACTCACCCCGCGCGCCCGGATGTTGACTGGCACAAGGTTGAACAGTTAAGCCTGACATTGTTTCGTCATAACGGCGTCGAACTGCAAACCCTGGCCTGGTATACCGTCGGCAGAATACGTAATGCGGGCCTGGTAGGGCTTGCCGAAGGCGCGGAACTTATGGAAGCCTTATTGACGCATCACTGGAGTGCTATATGGCCGCAGCAGACGCATGCCCGCGTTGAGGTTCTTGCATGGCTGTCTGCCCGTTTACAGCAAGAATTGCGTACGCTGACGCTGTCATATGCTGATTTATCAATGGTGTATCGGGTTGAACAGAGTTTAAAACATGCCTGCGAAGTGCTGCAGCGACTTGAGTTGAAAGCGCTGAGTAAACTGGAGGCAGTGGTTACCTGGATGCACAATGCTGCTTTGCGTCTGGAGAAGGCTGAAGCGGATTCGGGAGCGGGCGCTGTGATGATACCGGCTTCAGGTGCGACCATTAACGTTGAGACGTCAGTGCCACAGTTGGTCTTTGTGGTTAATGAACCTGTGCCATCAGAGCAATCGAGCGCAACGGTTTTTGCTACTCAAACCGCACATGGAACCCGACGGATGTGGTTGGGGTTTGCGATCGGTGTCATGGTGACTGCGGTCGTAAATACAGGCGCTTTTCTTGGTATCACTCATATGCGCGCCGACGGATATGAACTGGTGAAGCCATTGCCGCAGATGCTGACGCCAGAGCAATTGTCCACGTTGAGGCAATCTTCAGATTTGAAGGAACAGAAGCAGGAAATAATTGCCGCAACGCAAGGGCAATTGGACGTTTTACATGACCTGTCACCTTTGTGGTCGAGAGAATATGCCGCATCATTAGCGCAGCAGTTAGTCACCCTGTGGCCGGAGGAATCGCAGACAACGACATTCGTTAGTGGGTTACAGAAAGCGTTAACCACGGAAGCATTGCCGGAAAGCGCTCTGCAAAACTGGCATGATGCCCAGCAGGGTCTGGACGCGTTAACCGCCCGGCTAAATATGCTTGATGAACGCAAAGGTAAATATCTGACGGGGTCGGAGCTGAAATCAGCCATTTTCACTATCCGCCGCCAGCTTGACCAAACGCCGCCGACAGAAGAGTTATTGCGTCAAATAGATGACGAATTAAAAAAGCAGGGGAGTGTATCACCCGCTTTGTATCAGCAGCTCGATATGCGGATTAATCAGCTTCTTAATCGCTATATGCTATTGAAAGAAAGCGCTACGGGAAGGGATTAGATTCTATTCCCCAAAAAGCAAAAACCCGCCTTTTGGGCGGGTTCTTTAAATAGTGGTGCCCGGACTCGGACTAACGCCGTAGGCGTTGAACAGCGTGCTTGTCGCGCTGGCCCCGGAGGGGTGAGCCGCTGGCGGCGAATAATCGAACGGAGTTCGATGGAGAGTCCGCTTCTCCAAAAGCAAAAACCCGCCTTTTGGGCGGGTTCTTTAAATAGTGGTGCCCGGACTCGGACTAACGCCGTAGGCGTTGAACAGCGCGCTTGTCGCGCTGGCCCCGAAGGGGTGAGCCGCTGGCGGCGAATAATCGAACGGAGTTCGATGGAGAGTCCGCTTCTCCAAAAGCAAAAACCCGCCGTTTGGGCGGGTTCTTTAAATAGTGGTGCCCGGACTCGGAATCGAACCAAGGACACGGGGATTTTCAATCCCCTGCTCTACCGACTGAGCTATCCGGGCAACGAGGCGCATTAAACCCGATTCGCTTCGCTTCGTCAACGAAATTTCTTCAAATCAATGCAGACTGCACAATCTATCACCACATTGCTGCTATTGCACGCTTTCTCAGGCAAAAAATGCCGTCCACGCGGCGGAAAGCGGCATTGCCAGCAGCAGGGCCGGAAGCATATTTACAACGGCAAACATTTTGATGCCGCAAATACGTAAACCGGTTGCCAGCAGCAATAGTCCGCCTACAGCGCTGAAATCAGCCATCATCGCAGGCGTGGTCAGGGGTAAAATCAGCGCCGCGCAGGCGGCAAGCGTCAACTGGATTGCCAGCATCGGTACACAAATGGCAGAGACCGCGATCCCCAGCGAACAGGCAAAAATGATGGCCGTGAAGAAATCAAGAAACGATTTCGCGATTAATATATTTGGATCGCCGGTCATGCCTTCATGTATCGCCCCGAAGATCCCGGTTCCGCTGGCGCAAAACAGCACGATGATGGCCACGTAACTTTGGATAAATGATTCATGCGTTGCGTTGGCGTCCGAACGGGTGAAAAGCTGCTGTGCTTTGGCTACGGCGGCGTTAATCCCTTTCTCCAGATGACAGAATTCGCCAATTAACGCGCCAACCAGCGTTGCCAGAACCATTACCGGCAGGTTGGCGCATTTGATAACCAGCAAGATACCAATTCCCAAAGAGCACAGGCCGAATATGGAGGTCATCGAGACCCGAATGCGCTCCGGTAAATGCTGGCTAAGTAGTGCGCCGAAAACGCCGCCAAATAAAATGGCGCCGCCATTAATAAAGGGTCCGATTACCACGTTTGCTCCTGCATACCCATTATCGTCTTGATCCTGAAGGCAATTGACTGGGTGAAATTATGTTTCAGATTGCATTATTATGCCGCTAATTTCAGACAAAATGTTTGTTTATCTGTGAGGTTTTAGCGCCGGATTTTATCTTGCGCCTGTCAGTGAAAGGTGCCATGATTGCGCGAATTTTCTCCTGTCTGAATGGGGCTGCCTGGGATGAAATTATTCCCCCTACATCGCCTTCCATATCGCCTTTTTGCGCGACGCTTGCCCCTTCCTGCAACATATCTTCACGCTTCCACCATGCGGTGAGGTAAGCGCACGCTCACTGCAGGATAACAGTAAGATCAGAGGCTATCTGCTTTTACTGATGTCTGGCGGTCGGGGCTGGTAACCAGTTTGACCTGTCATTTCGTGGGCAAAGCAGTGCGGCTTTGCCGGGACTTTTGATTTTCCCGAAACGGGTTATTGCGCTTATGAAATCAATGAAAATTGCCGCCAGTGGTGAACTGGTCTCTCGTCTGTCCAGCCATCGTCAGGTGGTCTCGTTGGACAGCACTGATTTTACTGACGTTGCGGCAGTCGTCATTACCGTTGCGGACAGCCGCAGCGGGATCCTTGCTTTGCTTAAACGCACAGGTTTTCATTTACCCGTGTTTCTGTTCGCGGAATCCGATGTGGAGGTGCCAGCGGGAGTAAATGCGGTCATTCGTGGTCAGGCTCAGGAGTGGCTGGAGCTGGAGACTGCTGCCTGTCAGTATGAAGACGATCTACTGCCGCCGTTCTACGACACGCTGACCCAGTATGTCGAAATGGGGAACAGCACGTTTGCCTGCCCGGGACACCAACACGGTGAGTTTTTTAAGAAGCATCCTGCGGGGCGGCATTTCTACGAATTCTTTGGTGAGAATCTGTTTCGTGCGGACATGTGCAACGCTGACGTTAAGCTTGGCGATCTGCTGATTCATGAAGGGTCAGCGAAACATGCGCAGAAATTTGCCGCGAAAGTTTTCCACGCGGATAAAACCTACTTTGTGCTGAACGGAACCTCTGCGGCCAATAAAGTGGTAACCAATGCGCTTCTGACGCGTGGGGATCTGGTGCTTTTTGACCGTAACAACCATAAGTCGAACCACCACGGCGCGCTGATCCAGGCGGGCGCCACGCCGGTTTATCTGGAAGCGGCGCGTAATCCGTTTGGCTTTATCGGCGGCATTGATGAGCACTGCTTTGATGAGCAGTACCTGCGTCAGCAGATCCGTGAAGTTGCGCCACAAAAGGCTGACCAGCCGCGTCCGTTCCGTCTGGCGATCATTCAACTCGGCACTTATGACGGCACGATCTACAACGCCCGGCAGGTGATCGACAAGATCGGTAGCCTGTGTGATTACATCCTGTTTGATTCCGCATGGGTCGGCTACGAGCAATTTATCCCGATGATGGCCGATAGCTCACCGTTGCTGTTGGAGCTTAATGCTAACGATCCGGGGATCTTTGTGACGCAGTCAGTACACAAACAACAGGCTGGGTTCTCGCAAACCTCGCAGATCCACAAAAAGGATAACCACATTCGCGGCCAGGCGCGGTTCTGCCCGCATAAGCGACTGAACAACGCGTTTATGCTGCATGCTTCCACCAGTCCGTTTTACCCGCTGTTTGCAGCGTTGGACGTTAACGCCAAAATTCATGAAGGCGAGAGCGGTCGTCGGCTATGGGCAGAGTGCGTGGCGCTGGGAATCGAGGCCCGTAAAGCGATTATTGCTCGCTGTAAGATGATTCAGCCGTTTATTCCCCCGGTGGTTGATGGCAAACCGTGGGAAACCTATCCGACGGCGGTGATTGCCAGCGAGCGTCGCTTCTTTAGCTTTGAGCCTGGCGCGAAGTGGCATGGTTTTTCCGGTTACGCGCGCGACCAGTATTTTGTCGATCCCTGCAAGCTGTTGTTAACTACCCCGGGCATTGATGCGCAAACCGGGCAATATACTGAGTTTGGTATTCCGGCGACGATTCTGGCGCATTACCTGCGTGAAAACGGCATTGTGCCGGAGAAATGCGACCTCAACTCGATTCTGTTCCTGCTGACCCCGGCTGAAAGCGCAGAGAAAATGGCGCAACTGGTGGCGATGCTGGCGCAGTTTGAACAGCACATTGAGAACGACACGCCGCTGGCTGAAGTGCTGCCCACCATCTTCAACAAGTATCCGGTGCGCTACCGGGATTACACGCTGCGTGAACTGTGTCAGGAGATGCACTCACTGTACGTCAGCTTTGATGTGAAAGATCTGCAAAAAGCGATGTTCCGTCAGGAGAGTCTGCCTGCCGTGGCGATGAATCCTCAGGATGCCAACAGCGCTTTTATTCGTGGTGATGTTGAACTGGTGCGTATTTGTGATGCTGCTGGCCGCATTGCGGCGGAAGGTGCGCTGCCTTATCCTCCGGGCGTGCTGTGCGTGGTGCCTGGCGAAGTCTGGGGCGGGGCGGTGCAACAATACTTCCTGGCGCTGGAAGAGGGTGTAAACCTGCTGCCTGGCTTCTCGCCGGAGCTGCAAGGCGTTTACAGTGAGACGGATGCAGACGGCATTAAGCGTCTGTATGGATATGTTGTGAAATAAGCGCCATCTGGCCAAAAAGAAGGTCACCTGATGGTGACCTTCTTTCATTATAAAGATTAGTGTGCGATGGTCTGCGTGCCTGCCGGAACGCGCACGTGTTTGTATTTAAACAGCGCAACGAAGGCAAATGCCAGAACCAGCGAGTAACCTGCGAAGATTAGCCACACGGTCTGCCAGTCGGTAATACCGTTCAGCGTATAGTGTTCAACCACTTTGCCGCTCACCAGACCGCCCAGAATACAACCGAAGCCGTTGGTCATCATCAGGAACATACCCTGTGCACTGGCACGAATTTCAGGGCGAACTTCTTTCTCCACGAACACTGAGCCAGAGATGTTGAAGAAGTCGAAGGCGCAGCCGTAAACAATCATCGACAGAACCAGCAGTACGGTACCGAACGGCGTCGGATCGCCGTAGGCAAACAGGCCGAAGCGCAGCATCCACGCGACGATACTGATCAGCATCACGTTCTTAATACCGTAACGGCTTAAGAAGAATGGGATGGTCAGGATAAACAGGGTCTCAGAAATCTGTGAAATCGACATCATCACCGATGCGTGTTCAACGATAAAGCTACCAGAGAACAGCGGGTTGTTGTCGAAGCTGTGCAGGAAGGTATTACCAAACATATTGGTAATCTGCAGCTCCGCGCCCAGCATCATTGAGAAGATGAAGAAAATCGCCATGCGCTTGTTTTTAAACAGCGCAAAGGCATCCAGACCCAGCATAGACGACCAGCTCTGGTTTTTCTGCTGATTGGCGACCGGAATATGCGGCAGCGTCAGAGTGAACAGCGCCAGTACCACAGACAACGTCGCACCGATATACAGCTGCATATGACTCAGTTCAAAGCCGGAGAAGCTTACGCCCCACATCGCCATGATAAAGCCGATGGTGCCCCAGATACGAATTGGTGGGAAATCGGTAACGATATCCATCCCGGCTGATTGCAGACGATAGTAGGAGATGGTGTTGATGAGCCCCAGCGTTGGCATATAGGCCAGTGAGTTAAGCAAAATCACAAAGAACATGGCGCCTGGCGTGGTGACTTCGGCTGCGGCGAACAGCGTTGCGGCACCGACCAGGTGACAAATGGTGTATACCCATTTCGCACTGACCCATTTGTCGGCCACGATCCCTAACAGCGTCGGCATAAACACGGCGGCGATCCCCAGCGAGCTATACACCGCGCCAATGGATGCACCATCGAATTTAAGGGTGACAAACATATAGGAGCCGAGAGTAGTCAGCCAACTACCCCATAAGCAGAACTGCAGAAACGAGAGAACTTTCAGCTGCAGCTTAAGATTCATGTTAATTTCCTCACACCGTAATGCGGATGAATGTTTTAAAAGGCACATTTGCCGTGGCTATATGATGTGATTCTATCAACGAGCAGCACTCTTTTTTTGTTACCTGTGACAAATATTTGCAAACAATTTCTAATTGCAAGGCAAAAGGGTGATGGAGTTAACACTTTTCCCTCTTCTGAACCTCGTTTAAGCGGCCAGAAGAGGGATACATTAGCGGCGTCGATATGATTTTTGTGCGGAATTGACCTTGTAAAGGTATCGGCGTGATTCAGCTGATGGGTGTCGGGTGGTCAGGATTTGATAAACGTCCCCAGGGGACATGCTGTTAATGATATTCGCGGCCTGAATTTTATCATTCGAGAACACGCGCAGCACGCTGCCGGCACCGCCGTTATACGCGGTGATCACCGCATAGCGACGCGAGGTTGGATTATCAATGCCGCCCAAATAGACATTGTTGAGCATGGCCAGATAAGCCGTGCCGGTATCAATGTTGCTGGCCGGGTCAAACAGGAAGCTGCGGCTTGGCGTGCCTGAGCGCCCTTGCGAACGGAACACATCTTTCCCGGCGCTGTGTTGTACCACCTGCATCAGTCCCAGCGCATCGGCATGGCTGACCGCATACGGGTTAAACGAGGATTCGGTTTGCATGATGGCCAGAATCAGCGATTCGTCAACGCCATACTTACGCGATGCCTGACGCACCATGCCGATGTATTTATGCGCGCGCTTATCAAGGTGGTTTGGTACCAGATTGATCGTTACGCTATAAATGATACGCAGGCCATTGCTGCGGCTTTTAAGTCGCGTTTGCAGCAGGTAGTTGGCAAAGTTGGTGGCACGTCCCTCCCAACGAATTGGCTGTCCGGTATTATCGACCACCTGTCCGTACAGGAACGGCTCTTTGGAAATCTTAATGTCGTCGACATCGGAATAGAGATCGATAGAACCCGGATCATCGCCCATCAGCAACGTCTTGATAATCGCCCGACGCAGGTGCCCGGCAGGATCTGTTCCGGCAATGGTCTCGACGGTTATCGTACCGTCATCAAAGTTGATGTGGCTGCGGGTTTGGTACTGATCGGTATACTTTACGTAGTCCTTCGGACCCGCAATCAGCACTTCCTTAAATCCCCACAGATTCTCAATGTTATGGGCAAATTGCCCCATCAGAATATCAAAACCGTTGGTATCCTTGACCCAGGCTTCGTTATAGGAATCGCCTTTTTTGGTCGAATTGGAACAGGAGATGAGCAACGGCGCAATAACGGCAAGCGCGAGATATTTTTTCATCATTCCGGGAGTGCGTGTTGTGTTTGTTATATGCAAGGACCAGATTAAATCGTCGGCCGGATAAGCGCAGCGCCATCCGGCAACGGTTCTTATGACTCTGGTGTATAGCCTTCAATATGCACGTCCTTACCCTCAAACAGGAAGTTGATCATCTCCTGCTCCAGCAGTTTACGGTGCTCGACGTTCATCATATTGAGTTTCTTCTCGTTAATCAGCATGGTTTGCTTGTGCTGCCATTGCGCCCAGGCTTCTTTAGAAATCTCGTTATAAATGCGTTTTCCCAGATCGCCTGGGTACAGCTGAAAATCCTGACCTTCTGCTTCGCGTTGCAGGAAAGTGCAAAAAATCGTTCTGCTCATAAAAAATCCTCTCTTTCGACCGCTACGTTAAACCTGTGTACCGGCACGTAATTGCTGTAACAAACGCTCCACGGGAGCCGCCAGTCCAACAGATGGCGGTTGCGCTAAGTTATACCAGAGCGCGTTGCCTTCATCCATGCATGAGGTACATGAAGACACGGGAAGCCACATAGGCACAATATCTAAGTGGAAATGGCTAAAGGTATGGCGAAACGCATTAAGTTGGATCAGATTATCTGTGTTAATTTGCCGTTGCGCCAGCCACTTACGCAGCCCATCTTCGTCGTCAAACTGCGGAAAACAGTATAAACCACCCCATAAGCCGCTGGGCGGACGCTGCGATAGCAACACCTCGTCATCATGCTGCAGCAGTAAAAAATAGCCCGTACGTTCCGGTAACGTCTGTTTGGGTTTTTTACCAGGATACAGCGCCCAGCTTGCATTGGCGGCCGCTACACAGCCATTTTCTAACGGACACAGCGAACATTTAGGCTTTGAACGTGTACAAACCATAGCGCCTAAATCCATCATCGCCTGGTTAAAACGCTCAACGCCGTGGGCAGGCGTAACCTGCTCGCTCAGTTCCCACAGTTTCTTTTCGACCTCTTTTTTCCCCGGCCAGCCGCTTACAGCATAACAGCGAGCCAGCACGCGTTTGACGTTACCGTCAAGAATCGGAAAATGCTGACCCAGAGAGAGTGAAAGGATCGCGCCTGCGGTCGAGCGTCCAACGCCTGGCAGGGCGGCGACTTCATCAAAGGTTTGCGGAAAAGTACCGCCATGCAGCGCCACAACCTGCTGCGCGGCTTTATGTAAATTGCGCGCACGGGCGTAATAGCCCAGTCCGGTCCATAAATGCAGAACTTCATCCAGCGGCGCATGGGCCAAATCCGTTACCGTCGGAAAGCGCGTCATAAAGCGCTCAAAATAGGGGATAACGGTGGCAACCTGAGTTTGTTGCAGCATCACCTCAGAGAGCCATACTTTGTAAGGCGTCTTGTCAATTTGCCAGGGCAGCGTCTTGCGCCCGTATTTGTCGTACCAGCTCAAAACCTGAGCTGAAAATTGAGAGGCTTGCATGATTACCGTTTCATTATTGCCGGGGGCAAGATTGCAGCACAGCGGCAACGGGGTGTAAACCGGAACTTTCCGCTGCTCACTTTCTTCCTTTACTTGCATCCGGCAACTAACTTTGGATAATGCCCGTTTTCAGAACTCAAACACAGCAGACTAAACTTTTATGAAGAACGACGTCATTTCACCGGAATTTGATGAAAACGGCCGCCCTCTGCGCCGGATTCGTAGTTTTGTTCGTCGCCAGGGGCGACTGACGAAAGGGCAGGAACACGCGCTGGAAAACTACTGGCCGGTGATGGGCGTTGAGTTCAGCGAAGAGCCTGTAGATTTCGCTGCGCTGTTTGGTCGCGATGCGCCAGTCACGCTTGAAATTGGTTTTGGGATGGGGGCTTCGCTGGTGGCGATGGCGAAAGCGCGTCCGGAACAGAATTTCCTCGGCATCGAGGTTCACTCGCCGGGCGTTGGCGCGTGTCTGGCTTCAGCCCATGAAGAGGGCGTCGAGAACTTGCGTGTCATGTGCCATGATGCCGTTGAAGTCCTGCATAAAATGATTCCTGACAATTCTTTATCTATGGTTCAGCTGTTTTTCCCTGACCCGTGGCATAAAGCACGTCATAATAAACGCCGTATCGTTCAGGTACCGTTTGCTGAGCATATCTTAAGTAAGCTGAAGCTGGGCGGCGTGTTCCATATGGCAACCGACTGGGAAGCGTATGCGGAGCACATGCTGGAAGTGATGTCCTCTATCGACGGGTATAAAAACCAGTCAGAGAGTAACGATTATGTACCGCGCCCACAATCGCGCCCGGTAACCAAATTTGAACAACGTGGTCATCGTCTTGGCCACGGCGTATGGGACTTAATGTTCGAGAGGGTGAAATAATGGCAAAGAACCGTAGCCGTCGTCTGCGTAAAAAAATGCACATCGACGAATTCCAGGAAATAGGATTTTCGGTTGCATGGCGTTTCCCGGAAGGTACATCTGGAGAGCAGGTCGATAAAATCGTTGATGACTTTATCGATGAGGTTATCGAACCGAACAAACTGGCCTTTGACGGCAGCGGCTATCTGGCCTGGGAAGGTCTGATCTGTCTGCAGGAAATCGGCAAATGCACCGAAGAACATCAGGCAATCGTCCGTATGTGGCTGGAAGAGCATAAACTTGAAGAAGTGCGCACCAGCGAACTTTTCGATATTTGGTGGGACTAAGTAGCACAGGGTCGGCAAATGCCGGCCCGATTTGTATTGAGGGAAAGATATGATGCGCAAAACGCTGCTGGCGGCAGTCCTAACGTTCACGGCGATGGCCGCACATGCCGATTATCAGTGCAGCGTCACCCCACGTGACGATGTGATTTTGAACCCACAAACGGTGCAGGTGAAAGGCGAAAACGGCGATCTGGTTATTACCCAGGCCGGCGATGTCACCTTTAACGGTAAGCAGTACAACCTGAACGCCGCACAGCGTGAGCAGGCTAAAGATTATCAGGCCGCGTTGCGTAGCAGCCTGCCGTGGATTGACGAAGGTGCCAGAGCGCGCGTGGAGAAAGGTCGCGTGGCGCTGGACAAAATCATCGCCAAAGAGGTCGGTGAAAGCAGCAACATGCGTGGCCGCTTAACCAAGCTGGATGCGCAATTGAAAGCGCAGATGAACCGCATCATCGAACATCGTACTGATGGGCTGACCTTCCACTATAAGGCGATTGACCAGGTCCGCGCCGACGGGCAGCAATTAGTGAATCAGGCGATGGGCGGCATTTTGCAGGACAGCATCAACGAGATGGGTGCCAAAGCTGTGCTCAAAGGCGGCGGTAATCCGCTGCAGGGCGTGCTCGGGAGCCTCGGTGGTTTGCAAACGTCAATTCAGAACGAATGGAAGAATCAGGAACAAGACTTCCAGCAGTTTGGCAAAGATGTTTGCGCCCGCGTCGTGACGCTGGAAAACGATCGTAAAACGCTGGTTAGCACGCTGAAATAATTTTCACCTCTTTTTAACGGCACAGAAACATTCTGTGCCGTTTTATTTTGTATCTTTCTGTTTTTTTGATATCCATCTCTAAGAATGGCAATTTGATGGAGATATAAATCTGGTTAATTGGATGCCGTCACATTATTCATCTGTAAGATAGACATAATGCTGCAAATTCAAGTAACTGGAGAAATAACATGGAGTTTTTCAAGAAAACGGCACTTGCCGCACTGGTTATGGGTTTCAGCGGCGCGGCGCTTGCACTGCCAAACATCACTATTTTAGCAACCGGCGGGACCATTGCCGGCGGTGGTGATTCCGCGACAAAATCTAACTACACGGCAGGCAAGGTAGGCGTAGAGAATCTGGTTGAAGCCGTACCTCAGTTGAAAGACATCGCGGTTGTTAAAGGCGAGCAGGTGGTGAACATCGGCTCTCAGGATATGAATGACGACGTCTGGTTAACGCTGGCGAAAAAGATTAACACCGAGTGTGATAAAACCGACGGTTTTGTCGTGACACATGGTACGGATACCATGGAAGAAACCGCCTATTTCCTCGACCTGACCGTCAAGTGCAACAAGCCGGTAGTGCTGGTGGGTGCAATGCGTCCGTCTACAGGGATGAGCGCCGATGGTCCGTTCAACCTGTATAACGCAGTGGTGACGGCTGCAGACAAAGCCTCTGCCAACCGTGGCGTGCTGGTGGTGATGAACGACACCGTGATGGATGGTCGCGACGTGACCAAAACCAACACTACCGATGTAGCCACCTTCAAATCCGTTAACTATGGCCCGCTGGGCTACATCCATAACGGCAAGATTGACTACCAGCGTACGCCTGCGCGTAAGCACACCACGTCTACTCCGTTCGATGTGTCTAAGCTGACCGAACTGCCGAAAGTGGGGATTGTTTACAACTACGCTAACGCCTCGGATCTGCCAGCCAAAGCACTGGTCGACGCGGGTTATGCGGGTATCGTCAGTGCGGGTGTAGGTAACGGCAACTTGTATAAAACGGTATTCGATACGCTGGCCACTGCCGCGCATAAAGGTACCGTCGTGGTGCGTTCCTCCCGTGTACCAACCGGCTCCACCACGCAGGATGCTGAAGTTGATGATGCGAAATACGGCTTTGTGGCTTCAGGTTCTCTGAACCCGCAAAAAGCGCGTGTTCTGCTGCAGCTTGCGCTGACGCAAACCAAGGATCCTAAGCAGATCCAGGAAATGTTTAATCAGTATTAATCGATGCAGGTGGCTGCGCTTATCGCCCTAACCCTGTAGGCCTGATAAGCGCAGCGCCATCAGGCAATTTGCCGGATGGCGGCTCAAGGCCTTATCCGGCCTACATCGTTACCGTATTACTCCGCCAGAAACAGCTCCAGCAGCGAATTCAAAAACAGCTTACCGTGTTGGGTAATCTGCCAGTATTCATCGCATTCACTCAGGTAACCCTGGGCGATAGCTGCATCAATCTGTCCACGAATAACGTCTTCGGCAAGCCCGGTGTATTGCGTGAATTCTGCACGCGGCGCGGCCTCCAGTAGCCGGAAACGGTTCATAAAGAACTCGAACGGCTTGTCGGCTTCGGCGACATCACGCTGGCTTTCCAGGTAACGTCCTTGCATGTATCCGCGTGGATGCCGCGTTTTGGTGGTGCGCAGGATGCGTCCGTCCGGGAAAGTGATTTTGCCGTGCGCGCCGCAGCCAATGCCAAGATAGTCGCCAAAACGCCAGTAATTGAGATTGTGCTGACACTGATAGCCCGGTTTCGCATAGGCTGAGGTTTCGTACTGTTGATACCCCGCGGCAGTCAGCAACTGGTGGCCTTGCTCAAAAATATCCCACAGCGCGTCATCGTCCGGTAATACCGGCGGACGTGAACCAAATAGCGTGTTGGGTTCGATAGTCAGCTGATACCAGGAGAGATGCGGCGGGTTGAGCGCGATGGCCTGTTGCAAATCGCCCAACGCCTCTTCCAGAGTCTGATCCGGCAGGCCGTGCATCAGATCGAGATTAAAGCTACGTAGCCCCAGACCGCTCGCCAGATTCGCGGCACGTTTGGCTTCTTCCGGTCCGTGAATACGCCCCAGGCGCTCAAGTTTGGCGACGCTAAAGCTCTGTACGCCAATGGAGATTCGGTTTACGCCAGCGCGTTGATAATCAACAAAGCGATCGGCTTCCACCGTACCGGGATTCGCCTCCATCGTGATTTCTGCATCCGCGGCCAGCTTCAGGCGTGCGCGCACGCCGTCGAGCAGTGTTTGCATTGCCGGGCCAGAAAGCAGGCTCGGCGTACCGCCACCGATAAAAATTGTCTTTACTTCACGTTCCTGGGCGTGGGCAACCTCAGTATCCAGATCGCTCAACAGATGCTGCACATAGTCGTCATGAGGAACATCGCCCTTCAGCGCATGCGAGTTAAAGTCGCAGTACGGACATTTTTGCACGCACCACGGGATGTGAATATAAAGACTTAGCGGCGGAAGCTTAACCATTACGCAGGGCATCCAGCAGCAGCTTCAACGCCTGTCCGCGGTGAGAAATCGCACTTTTCTCTTCCCGGGTCAGTTCAGCCGCCGTTTTCCCTTCAGTCGGCACAAAGAAGATCGGGTCGTAGCCAAAGCCACCGTTTCCGGCAGGTTCACGGGTAATAATACCCGGCCAGCTTCCGTGGCACACTACCGGCGTTGGATCGTCTGCGTGGCGCATATAGACCAGCACGCAGTGGAACTGTGCCTGGCGCTTGTCATCAGGAACATCCTGCAGGGTGTGAAGCAGTTTTTCCAGGTTCTGCCTGTCGGTCGCATCTTCGCCGGAATAACGGGCCGAATAGATGCCCGGCGCGCCGCCAAGGGCGTTCACCGCCAGACCAGAGTCATCAGCAATGGCCGGCAGTCCGGTAATTTGCGCGGCATGACGCGCCTTCAGAATGGCATTCTCAATAAACGTCAGCCCGGTCTCTTCTGCAGAATCAACACCCAGATCCGTTTGGGCAACGACATCAAGTCCGAAATCACTCAGAAGAGAGGCGAGTTCACGCACTTTACCGGCATTGCCGGTCGCGAGGACAACTTTTTGCATGGGATACCTAATCAGTTAGCGCCGCAATTTCGGGCGGGATCTGTTGCGGATGAATGATTTTAACCTGTTTGTGACGGCCAAGCTCGCCCTTCTCAATAACGACCTGGCTTTTTGCCACACGGAACTGTTTGCCGAGAAATTTCACCAGATGGCTGTTCGCTTGCCCATCCACCGGCGGGGCGGTAATGGCGACTTTTACTTCGTCGCCATGCAAACCCACAATACTGTCACGGCTGGCTTTAGGCTGAATGTAGAGCCGTAAAACCAGACCGTCGTCGCAGGGTGTAACGGCACTCATAGCGCCATCCACAGCCCCGGCAGCAGCATATTACCTGTCGCCTGTAACATTTCCGCGATACCCATGTTAATCACATAGAGCAGCAGAACCAGAATCATCGGCGAGAAATCGATGCCGCCCATGCCCGGGAGGATACGACGGATAGGGCGCAGCAGTGGGTCCGCCAGTTGGATCAACACATATTCAACAGGGCTGCGGCCCTGACTGACCCAGCTCATAATCGCCATCACCAGCAGTACCCAGAAAATCAGCAGTCCGATGGTCTTGAGGACAATCAGTACGGCGGCGATCCAGATAATCGGCTGGAACGTGACCACCTTAAACAGCACGATGGCTTTGATAAAGCTGAGAACGAGCGCAACTAATGCCGAGGCGCTGTCAATCGGCCCCATCGGGGGAATCACACGGCGTAACGGCCCAATAACAGGCTGAGTGATTTTCACTATAAACTGCGAGAACGGGTTGTAAAAATCGCAGCGAGACCATTGCATCCACACGCGTAGCAGCAGCGCCATGGTATACAGCTCAATTACCGTTGAGAGCAGGAAGGTCAACGTATTCATGGTGTTCCTTAGTTTTCCTTATTTTTTAGTGTAATCACGAGCACCAAAAATGGCGGTGCCAATGCGCACCATCGTGCTACCCGCCGCAATTGCGGCATCCATATCATCAGACATCCCCAGTGAGAGGGTGTCGATGCCTGGGTAGCGTGTTTTCAACCCGGTAAATGCTACAGCCATTTGCTGTGCAACTTCAAACTGCCTTACATAATCTGACTCAGGCGCCGGAATTGCCATCAGACCACGCAGGTTAATACGCGGCAATGCGGCGACTTCAGCGGCCAGTGCATCAAGCTCTGCCAGCGGAATACCCGACTTACTGTTCTCATCGCTGATATTAATTTGGATCAGCACATTCAGCGGCGGCAGTTCCGCCGGGCGCTGTTCGCTCAGACGGGTAGCGATGCGCAGACGATCAATCGTATGACACCAGTCAAAATGTTCAGCGACCAGACGGCTTTTGTTGGACTGCAGTGGGCCGATAAAGTGCCACTGCAGATCGTTGACGCCTTGTTCCCGGAAGTAGCGAATTTTATCCACCCCTTCCTGAACATAATTTTCACCGAAGGCTCGCTGACCTGCGGCAATGGCATCTTCGATGGCGCTCGCAGGTTTGGTTTTACTGACTGCAAGCAACGTAACTTCTTCTGAAGACCGCCCGCAACGCGTCGCGGCGGCTGAGATTTTGTCCCGGACATGTGCCAGGTTATGCGCGATATCGTTCATTTTCCGAGGATGTTCATATGAATATGGAAGAAATAGTGGCCCTTAGTGTAAAGCATAACGTGTCGGATCTACACCTGTGCAATGCATGGCCTGCGCGCTGGCGCATACGCGGAAATGTCGAAATCGCGCCGTTTACCACGCCTGACGTAGAGACGTTGCTGATGTGCTGGCTCAGTGAGCAACAACAGGTACAGTGGCAGAAACAGGGGCAGCTGGATTTTGCCATTACGCTGGCGAACTCACGGCGTCTACGCGCGAGCGCATTTGTGCATCAGCAGGGAATCTCTCTGGCGCTAAGGCTATTGCCGCTTGATTGCCCATGTTTGGATGATCTCCAGACTCCCGCCGCCTTACCTGAGTTGCTGCACAGTGAAAATGGATTAATTCTGGTGACCGGCGCTACCGGCAGCGGTAAATCAACGACCCTGGCGGCGATGGTGGCATATCTTAATCAGCACGTCGCGGGACATATTTTGACGCTGGAAGATCCCATTGAATATCGTTACACCAGCCAGCGTTGTCTCATTCAACAACGGGAGGTGGGCGTACACTGCGCTTCTTTCGCCGCCGGTTTGCGCGGCGCGCTGCGCGAAGATCCTGATGTCATTTTGCTGGGCGAGCTGCGCGACGTGGAAACCATTCGTCTGGCGTTAACGGCTGCGGAAACCGGGCATCTGGTGCTGGCAACGTTACACACGCGAGGGGCGGCTCAGGCGATTGCGCGGCTGGTGGATACCTTTCCTGCACCGGAGAAAGATCCGGTGCGTAATCAGCTGGCAGACAGCCTGCGGGCAGTGCTTTCGCAAAAGCTGGAACAAGATAAGCAGGGAGGATGCGTGGCGCTATTCGAACTGCTCATCAACACGCCCGCCGTCGGTAACCTGATCCGTGAAGGGAAAACGCATCAGCTACCCGGCGTAATGCAAACCGGGCAACAGACAGGCATGCAGACGTTTACGCAAAGCCTGCAGCAGCGCCAGGCGCAGGGACGGCTTTAGTAACCCTGCTCGAAATAGCTTTCGAGAATAATAACGGCAGAAGCGGAGTCCACTTTACCTTTATTCAGTGCCCGGTACCCACCTTGCTCAAACAGGCCGGAGCGGGCTTCGACGGTACTCAAACGCTCATCATGCAACGTCACGGTAACGCCAAAACGACCGTGAATACGGTTAGCGAACTTGCGTGCGCGTGCGGTAAGGGGTTGTTCGGTGCCATCCATATTGAGCGGTAAGCCGACAATGATTTCGTCCGGCTGCCACTCTTTCAGCAGACGTTCAATCAAATTCCAGTCCGGCGTACCGTCCTGTGCTTTGATCGCGGGCAAGGGTCTCGCGGTACCGGTAATACGCTGACCAATCGCAACGCCAATGCTTTTGGTACCAAAGTCGAAAGAGAGTAATGTTCCGCTCATCAGGCATGTCCCGCCACGCCAGGCATGGTCAGAATATCTATCCCGATAAGTTTCGCCGCATCGCGCCAGCGGTCGGCAATCGGCGTTTTAAACAAGATGTTGAGATCGGCGGGGGCTGTAAGCCAGGCGTTATCCAGCAGTTCTTGTTCGAGCTGGCCTTTTTCCCATGATGAATAGCCTAGCGCAACCAGCACCTCAGAGGGTTGCTCCTGCGTACCTAAGGTTTCTAATACATCGCGGGAGGTGGTGATGATGGTGTTATCTGAAATGCGGATACTGGATGCAAAGCGTGACGGCGGGGTATGCAGAATAAACCCACGGTCTTCCGCCAGCGGTCCGCCGAGCATCACCGGTTTATCCAGACGAATAGCCGGATCGCGCGCTTCAGGAGTAATTTTCAGCTTTTCCAGAATCCCTTCAATTTGTAAGTTTTCCAGAGGTTTATTGATGATAATCCCCATTGCTCCGTTCTCATTGTGTTCACAGATATACACCACGGAACGGCGGAAAATCGGATCCTGGAGAGCAGGCATGGCAATAAGAAAGTGATGCTGTAAATTCATTGTCAGAGGTTCTGTTTCCTGGTTCAAAAAAGCAACAGCGCCCAGTATGCGTACAAATACGAGCGCTGTCACTATGAGTATTGGTAGGATCCCTTCTACCGGCGAGTTCTTTTATTTTTGCAAACGAGCCTCAATGGCATCCATCAACATACCGGTAATCGAAACCGGGAATTCTGCTTCAATCTCACGAATACAGGTTGGGCTGGTGACGTTAATTTCCGTCAGGCGATCGCCAATGATATCCAGACCGACAAAAATCAACCCCTTCGCTTTCAGCGTTGGGCCAATGCGGCGGGCAATTTCCCAGTCGCTGTCGGTTAATGGACGCGGCTCGCCACGACCACCGGCGGCCAGGTTGCCACGGGTTTCACCACCCTGCGGAATACGCGCCAGGCAGTACGGAACGGGTTCGCCATCCACGACCAGTACGCGTTTGTCGCCGTCTTTAATCGCTGGCAAATAGTTCTGCGCCATGCAGTAGCGAGTACCATGTTCGGTCAGCGTTTCGGCAATAACGCCGAGATTCGGGTCACCTTCCTTCACACGGAAAATAGATGCGCCGCCCATGCCGTCCAGCGGCTTGAGAATGATGTCGCTGTGCTTTTGCCAGAAAGCTTTTAGCTGCGCTTTGTTACGGGTGACCAGCGTTTCTGGCGTCAGGTCGGCAAACCATGCGGTAAAAAGTTTTTCGTTACAATCGCGCAGGCTCTGCGGTTTGTTGACGATTAACGTCCCTTTTTCTTCTGCACGTTCCAGAATATAGGTCGCGTAAATGAACTCAGTATCAAATGGCGGATCCTTACGCATCAGAATCACATCCAGATCGGCCAGCGGGAGATCCTGCTCTCCCTTGAACTCATACCATTTGTCGTAGTTCTGCTCTACGCTCAGGGTCCGCGTACGGGCGCGGGCTTCACCGTTGATCAGATAAAGATCGGCCATCTCCATATAGTGAATTTCGTAACCACGACGTTGTGCTTCCAGCAGCATAGCGAAGCTGGAATCCTTCTTGATGTTGATGCTTGCGATGGGATCCATCACGATGCCGAGCTTGATCATTGTTCTTCTCCGTTAGCCCAGATCGCCAAAACGCACCTGTAGCGCGGTAATGGCGGTGAGCGCAGTTGTCTCAGTACGCAGAACGCGAGGTCCTAACAGAATATCAGTAAACTGATAACGTGCGGTCATGGCAATTTCATCTGCCGACAGCCCACCCTCCGGGCCAATCAGCAAGCGGATGCGCTCTACCGGCAGCGGCAGCGTATTGATGCTGGCGCTGGCGCGAGGATGCAGGTTCAGTTTTAACCCTTCGTCCTGCTCAGCGCACCATGCTTCCAGATCCATTGCCGGGCGAATTTCAGGCACCCGGTTACGACCGCACTGTTCGCAGGCGGCAATGGCGATTTTCTGCCACTGCTGGAGCTTTTTGTTCAGGCGTTCACTGTCCAGTTTAACGCCGCAGCGCTCAGAAAAAAGTGGCGTAATGAGGCTTACACCCAGTTCGATCGATTTCTGGATAGTAAATTCCATTTTTTCGCCGCGCGACATCACCTGGCCCAGATGGATGTGCAACGGCGATTCACGATCGTCGAGTTCGGCGTTAAGCACCTTCACGTCAACGCTTTTCTTGCTGGCGTGAGTAATTTCGGCGTCAAAGATTTGATTGCTGCCGTCAAACAACTGTAACGCCTGGCCTGGTCCCATACGCAGCACACGGCCGATATGGTTGGCGGCATCTTCACACAGTGAAATTTGGCTGCCGGAAGCGAGTGGTTCAGGGTGATAAATGCGAGGAATGCGCATAGTTAAACATCCGCGTCATGGCCCTGGGCTGCGAAAGGCCAGGGCATGGTTAAAAATATTGCCGCTAGTGTAGGTTAGCTCTTTTGCGCCTGGCAAGCGCGTTGCACATAGGGGTTATGGTTCCCCTGTACCTTCGCAATGCGTTCGTCGCGCTCACACTCCCAATCGGTAACCGGATATTGCTTGTTCCAGGCATTAAAAAGCTGGGTTTGTTGGCGGGAGAGCGTCAGGTTGTATTGGTCGCGCATATAAAAATAGGTGCGTGCGATAGCGCCGCGGGCGCGGGCTGGCGGCTCGGCAACTTTCTCTTTGAAATCAACCTTCATGGCGCACTGTCCATACTGGCCTTCGCCACCGTTCCACTGGCTGTACATAAAGTTTGCGCGATCGCCATTTACTTCACCCACTGCAGGCTGCAGGTTATGCATATCGCTTTCCATCTGGCGATAGACTGGATCTTTGGCGCAGTTTTTACGTCCTCCGTCCTGCCAGCACTGGCGCTGATGGCCAAACTGCCAGGCAGGGACAACATGTTCCCATTCGATACGACTGGCGCGGTTTTCGTTTTTTCGCACTTTATAGCCACAGGATTCAAGGTCAACGACCCCTTTTTTACCTTGCCAGTTAATTTTACAACCGCAGTAGAAATCGCCCGGCGCATCGGCGTTAACTTTGACGCCTGCTGCTTTCGCCTGAGAAAAACTGTTGATACCTTCGGCTAACACCGGGCCAGAAAACGCAGCGGCTAACATGGCCGCGGCAAAAGAAAGATTACGGTACATCACGAACTCCGTGTCAAAACGAGCCCGCAACGTAGCGAAAGTTGTTCTTGTATGCAATCAGCGAGATCAGAAAGGTTCCTGATAATTCTGAATATTATTCTGCAACCAGTGGTTCGCCGCAATGGACGCAGCGGTAGGTAGCTTCACCGCGAACAACACGGTTATGGCGGCGAACGGTCAAGTGATGTTCCTGGCACTTACAGCGGTAAGCAAAGGTTTTACGTTGCACGGATTGCAGCTCAAACTGATGCGTGCGTCGGGCCGGGACGCCCAGCACACTCTCCATCATCCATTTCCACTCTTTTCCGTGCGGCGGGACGCGGCCAAAGTGCTTCCACACCAGCAAATGCGCCAGTTCATGGGGGACCACTTCGTTAACGAACGCATCGACGTTTTCCATCAGCAGCACCGGGTTGAGGCGGATTTCGTAAGTTTGTAGCCACGCCGTACCTGCGGCGGTTCCGCGCTGTTGGTAAACCAGCTTTGGCTCCGGGTAATGACGTTCCAGCTTGAGATTGGCCTGGGCGAGTTTTTCCCGCAGGCTGCGCATAACGGCTTGCTGGATGGCGATGGGAAGTCGGGAGGTTTTCATAACGCCAGAGGATAGTGCGACAGGGAAGGGACTGCAAGAGGAAGGCTTCCTCCCGCCTGGGGAGGAAGCCTTGAGTGATTAGTCGTGTGCGCCAATTTCGCGCAGTTTACGACCTTTCATCAGGTTACGTTCAATGTGTTCCAGAGAGACGTTTTTCGTTTCCGGGATTAGCCACAGGGTCAGGAAGATGAACAGGACGTTCAGGCCGCCGTAGACCCAGAAGGTGTTAGCGCTGCCCAGCGAGTTCAGCATCGTCAGGAAGGTTGCGCCGACGATCATGTTAGCAATCCAGTTGGTTGCGGTAGAGCAGGTGATGCCGAAATCGCGGCCTTTCAGCGGCTGAATTTCAGAACACAGTACCCAAATCAGCGGACCGGCGCTCATCGCGAAGCCAACGATAAACATCAGCAGCATCAGCACGGCAAAGTACTGGGCGGCAGCGGAGTGGATACCCACATGCATCATGGTGCCCAGCACGCCCATACCTACAGCCATAACGATAAAGCCAAGAATCAGTGTAGGTTTACGTCCCCAGCGGTCAACCAGACCAATGGCGATAAAGGTTGCCAGCACGTTGGTCAGGCCAACGATAACCGTTCCCCACATCTGCTCGGTGGTGTTGGTATAACCCGCCAGTTCAAAGATTTTTGGCGCGTAATACATAATGACGTTCATCCCGGTGAACTGCTGCATCACCTGTAACAGCACGCCAAGGAACACTGCACGACGGAAGTTACTGTTTTCTTTAAACAGCGCCCAGCCGCTTTGTTTAACCTGCAGACTCTCACGAATTTCATCCAGTTCGCGTTTGGCCTCAGCGCTGGTATCACGCAGACGCAACAGAACGCGCTCGGCATCGACAAAACGACGTTTAGCTGCAAACCAACGCGGGCTGTCCGGCAGGAAGATAACGCCAATCAGCAGTAACAGAGCAGGGATAATGATTACGCCCAGCATCCAGCGCCATGCGCCGCTATAACTGAACGCGGTATCGGAGAGGTAAGCGCCGAGGATCCCGATGGTGATCATCAACTGATACATCGAGATCATGCTGCCGCGGATTTTTTCCGGTGCGATTTCGGACAGGTACAGCGGCGCGGTATAAGACGCAACGCCAACGGCCAGGCCCAGCAACACGCGGGAAACCAGTAGCACTTCAACGTTTGGTGCCGCGGCGGAGAACAATGAACCGGCAACAAACAGGATCGCGCCAATCATCAGGCTCTTTTTACGCCCCAGTTTGAAGGAGAGCCAGCCGCTGCCGACAGCGCCTACAGCCGCACCAAACATCATTGAGCTCACCACCCATTCCTGAGTGTGCGGGGTAATTTGAAACTCGTCGGTGATGAACGGTAAAGCACCGGCAATAACACCGATATCCAGGCCAAAAAGTAATCCAGCCAGGGCTGCAAGAAAGCAGACAAAAAATGTCATGGCTTTGTTGGAACGCCCCGTTTTTTTATTGTCAGGCATGATGCCCTCCGGTTGGGTAGCTAGTTTTGTTGATGTTAAGGGTAGGTGAGTACGGGGTAAAAAAATGCGAATCACATCACATTAGTGTAATCGCTTACATTGGCGTTCGTGGCGATTATTAATTATGACTTTGAAAGATAAGGTTTTTATAATAATACGATACAGTTATTTGCCTGGAATTAAGACAATACTGAAAAGTAATGTAACAATGATGCACAAGAGATGGCCAGGTTATGTTAATTAGAAGAGGGAGGAAACACAGCTTAATGTAATCGCTTTCATTTTCGTTCAAAAAGAGGATTAATAGCGCTGTTATGGAAAGGGGAGGCAGAGAGAAGATGGGCATAAAAAAGACCAGCCGAGGCTGGTCTTAAGAAGCATAAGCGTTCAGTCGTGACTGAATTATTTCAGTCCGGCAGCGTCACGCAGCAGTTGCGCTTTGTCGGTTTTTTCCCAAGGGAAATGCTCACGACCAAAGTGACCATAGGCTGCGGTTTCTTTGTAGATTGGGTGCAGCAGATCCAGCATCTGAATCAGACCATACGGGCGCAGGTCGAAGAACTCACGCACCAGCAGGGTCAACTGTTCTGAAGGCACTTTTTCGGTACCGAACGTTTCTACCATGATAGAGGTCGGTTCAGCCACGCCGATTGCGTAGGAAACCTGAATCTCACAACGGTCAGCCAGGCCAGCGGCAACGATGTTTTTCGCGACGTAGCGGGCCGCATAGGCTGCGGAACGGTCAACTTTAGACGGATCCTTACCAGAGAATGCGCCGCCACCGTGACGAGCCATACCGCCGTAGGTATCAACGATAATCTTACGACCGGTCAGACCGCAGTCGCCCATTGGGCCGCCGATAACGAAACGACCGGTTGGGTTGATGAAGAATTTGGTAGAAGCATTCAGCCATTCAGTCGGCAGTACCGGCTTGATGATCTCTTCCATAACGGCTTCTTGCAGCGATTTCTGATCGATATCTTCAGAGTGCTGAGTCGACAGAACGACCGCATCAATACCGACGATTTTGCCGTCGTCATACTGGAAGGTAACCTGGCTTTTTGCATCCGGGCGCAGCCAGGATAAGGTGCCGTTTTTACGCACTTCAGCCTGACGCTGCACCAGACGGTGAGCATAGGTAATCGGGGCTGGCATCAGCACGTCGGTTTCGTTGGTGGCGTAGCCAAACATCAGACCCTGGTCGCCCGCGCCCTGTTCCAGCGGATCGGCACGATCAACGCCCTGGTTGATGTCCGGAGACTGTTTACCAATTGCGCTCAGTACCGCACAAGAGTTGGCGTCAAAACCCATGTCGGAATGCACATAGCCAATTTCGCGCACCGTGTTACGGGTGATCTCTTCGATATCGACCCATGCGCTGGTGGTGATCTCACCGCCAACTAAAACCATACCGGTTTTGACGTAGGTTTCGCAGGCAACGCGTGCTTTCGGATCCTGTTCCAGGATTGCATCCAGCACGGCATCAGAGATTTGGTCAGCGATTTTGTCAGGATGCCCTTCTGATACGGACTCGGACGTAAAAAGGTGTTTTGCCATATTTAATTTCACCTAAGGAGAATTTGGTTAGCTCAAACTGTCGAGTGGGATAGCCATGTGTAGAAGATTCTACCATGAGTCTGCAGATGACGGACACTGGCAGTCTGAGTGTTAATCGGTATAGATGGATTAACATCTGGACGGCTATTTTAGGACAGTTCTTCGCCTGATTTCCAGCTTTTTTTGATTGAGGTCGCATTGTACTGAAAATGTAACTGGAAATTTTTCCTGACGGTGCTGGCAATGTGTGCATTTATCTTTTGCTTTTTACTCCCCATATCGGTATAAAACGCGGCGCGCGGCTCATACAAAAAGCACACGACATTTTCATCGTGTTGCCACTTCCAGCCGGGTTAAAACTTTAGCTTTGGCTTGTGGGTTCTCCGTAAGGAGCAACCGTGGAGGTGATACGAGATAATGAACCGTTGTATTCTGCTGAATCTGTCGCACCGTTCTGGTGTACATATGTCCCCCGCAATCTGCATCTCTGTTTTGCATACCTGTCGATGTTATATACACAAAATCATTTATGCTGCGTCGAGGCGGCAAATGAATGAGTCCCCTGAACGTACGAGTAGTACGTGACTGGGGCGAATGCGCGTAGCCAACAAAGAGGCTGCATGAAGGATGAAGTGTATACCCATCTCGGCGTATCTCAGGACTCAAGAGCCGGTAACGGTCACTAAGAACTGAACAAGGGCGCTCTTGGTAAACAAGAGTTTTCTCGTGGTTTCGCCGAACTGTCAGCAGTACGTTCGGTTACGTGTTTACAATGATATGAAAAAGAAACCGGTCGCACAGTCGGAGCATCAGCACTATCTGCTGGAAATTCTGCCTGTATTTGGGTTGTTATCGCGTCTTTGGATTGCGATAGTAGTCAACTGTTTTACACTTGTTAATAAAATTTGAGGTTCGCTATGTCTGACGACATTTCTTTGGGTTCGCCTTCGTCAGCAGGCGAACACGGTGTACTACGCTCCATGCAGGAGGTTGCAATGAGTTCCGAGGAAGCCAGCAAGATGCTGCGTACTTACAATATTGCCTGGTGGGGTAATAACTATTATGACGTCAATGAACTGGGTCACATCAGCGTGTGCCCGGATCCGGACGTACCAGAAGCGCGTGTTGACCTTGCTGAGTTGGTGAAAGCCCGTGAAGCGCAGGGCCAGCGTCTGCCTGCTTTGTTCTGCTTCCCGCAGATCCTGCAACACCGACTGCGTTCGATTAACGCCGCGTTCAAACGCGCCCGTGAATCCTACGGCTACAACGGTGACTATTTCCTCGTTTACCCGATCAAGGTCAACCAACACCGTCGCGTGATTGAATCACTGATCCACTCCGGCGAACCGTTGGGACTGGAAGCGGGTTCCAAGGCTGAACTGATGGCCGTTCTGGCTCATGCCGGAATGACCCGTAGCGTGATCGTCTGTAACGGCTATAAAGACCGTGAATACATCCGTCTGGCGCTGATTGGCGAGAAGATGGGCCATAAGGTCTATCTGGTTATCGAGAAGATGTCTGAAATCGCCATCGTGCTGGATGAAGCTGAACGCCTGAATGTCGTTCCGCGTCTGGGCGTGCGTGCGCGTCTGGCGTCGCAGGGTTCCGGCAAGTGGCAGTCCTCCGGTGGTGAAAAATCCAAATTCGGCCTGGCGGCAAACCAGGTACTGCAACTAGTAGAAATTCTGCGTGAGCGCGGCCGTCTGGACAGCATTCAACTGCTGCACTTCCACCTCGGCTCGCAGATGGCGAACATTCGTGATATCGCCACCGGCGTGCGTGAGTCGGCCCGTTTCTACGTCGAGCTGCACAAGCTGGGCGTGAATATTCAGTGCTTCGACGTGGGCGGCGGCCTGGGCGTGGACTATGAAGGTACCCGCTCGCAGTCCGACTGCTCCGTAAACTACGGCCTGAACGAATACGCCAACAACATTATCTGGGCGATTGGCGACGCCTGTGAAGAGCATGGTCTACCGCACCCGACAGTGATCACTGAATCGGGTCGTGCCGTTACCGCGCACCATACCGTGCTGGTCTCCAACATCATTGGCGTTGAGCGTAGCGAAATTACCGAAGCGACGCCGCCGGCAGACAACGCGCCGCGCTCCCTGCAAAGCATGTGGGAAACCTGGCAAGAGATGCACGAGCCGGGCACGCGCCGTTCGCTGCGTGAATGGCTGCACGACAGCCAGATGGACCTGCACGATATTCACGTTGGCTACTCTTCTGGCACCTTTAGCCTGCAGGAACGTGCGTGGGCAGAGCAGCTCTATCTGAACATGTGCCATAATGTGCAAAAACAACTCGATCCGAGCAACCGCGCGCACCGCCCGATTATCGACGAGCTGCAGGAGCGGATGGCGGATAAGATTTACGTCAACTTCTCACTGTTCCAGTCAATGCCGGATGCGTGGGGGATCGACCAACTGTTCCCGGTGCTGCCGCTGGAAGGGCTGAACCAGGCGCCTGAGCGCCGCGCGGTGCTGCTGGATATTACCTGTGACTCTGATGGCGCTATCGACCATTACGTTGACGGGGATGGTATTGCCACCACCATGCCGATGCCGGAATACGACCCGGAGAACCCGCCGATGCTGGGCTTCTTTATGGTCGGCGCGTATCAGGAGATCCTTGGTAACATGCACAACCTGTTCGGCGATACCGAAGCCGTTGACGTGTTTGTCTTCCCTGACGGCAGCGTGGAAGTTGAGCTGTCTGACGAAGGCGATACCGTGGCGGACATGCTGCAGTATGTGCAGTTGGATCCGAAAACGCTGCTGACGCAGTTCCGTGATCAGGTGAAAAACACCGATCTGGACGCCGAGTTGCAACAACAGTTCCTCGAAGAATTTGAAGCAGGGCTGTACGGATACACCTATCTGGAAGATGAATAACGGTAAATTCCCGGTGGCGCTGCGTTTGCGGCGCTCACTTGAATCCGTACAAATTAACGGCGATAATTCGCCGATACAAGTAGTCACGTAAATCAATCCCTTCCTCGTCGGGCTTAACGACGCGGAGGGGATTTTTTTTCACCGATTTTACAAGAGGTCAGCACATGAGCACCTTAGGTCATCAATACGACAACTCCCTGGTTTCTAACGCCTTTGGTTTTTTGCGTCTGCCGATGAATTTCATGCCTTACGATAGCGATGCCGACTGGGTGATCACCGGCGTACCGTTTGATATGGCAACGTCTGGCCGCGCGGGCGGTCGCCATGGCCCGGCAGCAATCCGTCAGGTTTCTACCAACCTGGCGTGGGAGCACAACCGCTTCCCATGGAACTTCGATATGCGTGAGCGCCTGAACGTGGTGGACTGCGGCGATCTGGTGTATGCGTTTGGCGATGCCCGTGAAATGAGTGAGAAACTGCAGGCGCACGCAGAGAAACTGCTTTCTGCAGGTAAGCGCATGCTTTCCTTCGGTGGCGACCACTTCGTCACGCTGCCGCTGCTGCGCGCGCACGCTAAGCACTTTGGTAAGATGGCGCTGGTGCATTTTGATGCCCACACCGACACCTACGCTAACGGCTGCGAATTCGACCACGGCACCATGTTCTATACTGCGCCAAATGAAGGGCTGATCGATCCGAATCACTCTGTACAGATCGGTATTCGCACTGAGTTCGACAAAGATAATGGCTTTACCGTACTGGATGCCTGCCAGGTGAACGATCGCGGCGTAGACGACGTCATTGCCCAGGTGAAACAGATCGTTGGCGATATGCCAGTGTATCTGACCTTTGATATCGACTGTCTGGATCCGGCGTTTGCGCCGGGTACCGGTACGCCGGTGATCGGCGGTCTGACGTCCGATCGCGCGATCAAGCTGGTACGTGGTCTGAAGGATCTGAATATCGTGGGGATGGACGTGGTGGAAGTGGCGCCGGCTTACGATCAGTCTGAGATCACCGCGCTGGCGGCGGCGACTTTAGCGTTAGAAATGCTGTATATCCAGGCGGCGAAGAAAGGCGAATAAGTTGTTTTGCCGGATGGCGCTGCGCTTATCCGGCCTACAGTTGGTTGATGCCTGTAGGCCGGATAAGGCTTCACACCGCCATTCGGCACTGCTTGAAGATTACTTAATTCCGTCCGCGCTCATGCGATCGCGAATATGCTGCGCACGTTCGGCGGATGCCGGGTGATCGTCAAACATTGAGCTTTGACGTCCGGCTTCCAGTTTTGCCAGTTTCTCAAAGCTGGTGGCTAAGCCTGCCGGATTGATCCCACGTTTGCGCAACAAATCATACGAGTAATCATCCGCTTCGGATTCCTGACGCTGGGAGAACTGTGAGTTCACCAGTTTTTCGCCAAGATCGCCCAATTGCGACTGCGACAGGCTGCCGACAATGCCGCCAGCGGAGGCCGCCGCTGCACGCACCGCGTTCGTGCCCAACGCAACCTGCATGCCTTTTTTCACGTGACCCAACGCGACGTGGCCCATTTCGTGGCCGATCACCGCTTCGACTTCGTTATCCGTCATCATATCCATCAGGCCGCTGTATACGCGGATACAGCCGTTCGCCATGGCAAAAGCATTTACATCTTTCGCCATATAGACTTTGTAGTTCACCGGCTGGCCGTTAATGTTATCGCCAAGCGCGGAGGCGATTTTGCCAAGACGCGTTGCATACTCGCTGCCAGCCGGGGCGATGGTAGCTTTGCTGTCCATATCATTACAGGCCTGATCGCTCAGCGCTTTTACCTGAGCATCGCTCAGGCTGTAGGCCTGAAAAGCCTCTGCGCCTGAGGAAAGCAGTCCGTTTGAGTCCATGTTCTGGCAGCCGGTCAATGCCGCTGCCATGCTCGTAGCAAGCAGTAAAGCGCGAATTTTCATTTTTTCTCTTCCGCACAAAGTCAGGATTATTCTAAAAAATGCGTCGTTTGCAGGTAAACCGACGCTCAGCATAAGTATAAAGAAAAGAACAATAAGCGGGCGAGAAGATTGCGCAACATGCGTGCATGATCCAGAGATTTCTGAAGCGGTAAAAGGATGCTCCATGTACATGACACGCGGCTTGGGTTACATTGTTGGCACTTTTTTCCGGCGTAGCCCAAAACGCGCTGTCGTCAAGTCGTTTAGGGCGTGGCCTTCATTATCCGATCTGGAGTCAAAATGTCCTCACGTAAAGAGCTTGCCAATGCTATTCGTGCGCTGAGCATGGACGCAGTACAGAAAGCCAAATCCGGTCACCCGGGTGCCCCGATGGGTATGGCTGACATTGCCGAAGTCCTGTGGCGTGATTTCCTGAACCACAACCCGACTAACCCGTCCTGGGCTGACCGTGACCGCTTCGTGCTGTCTAACGGCCACGGCTCCATGCTGATTTATAGCCTGCTGCACCTCACCGGTTATGACCTGCCGATGTCTGAGCTGCAGAATTTCCGTCAGTTGCATTCCAAAACGCCGGGTCACCCGGAAGTGGGTTACACCGCAGGTGTTGAAACCACGACGGGTCCTCTGGGCCAGGGTATTGCGAACGCAGTCGGTATGGCTATCGCTGAAAAAACGCTGGCGGCGCAGTTTAACCGCCCAGGTCATGACATCGTTGACCACTTCACCTACGCTTTCATGGGCGACGGCTGCATGATGGAAGGTATCTCTCACGAGGTATGTTCTCTGGCCGGTACGCTGAAGCTGGGCAAACTGGTTGCGTTCTACGATGACAACGGCATCTCTATCGATGGTCACGTTGAAGGCTGGTTCACCGATGACACCGCTAAGCGTTTCGAAGCTTATGGCTGGCATGTGGTTCGTGGCGTTGATGGTCACGATGCTGATGCGATTAAACGCGCAGTCGAAGAAGCGCGCGCAGTGACCGACAAACCGTCTCTGCTGATGTGCAAAACCATTATCGGTTTCGGTTCTCCGAACAAAGCGGGTACTCACGACTCTCACGGTGCGCCGTTGGGCGATGCTGAAATCGCACTGACCCGCGAACAGCTGGGCTGGAAATACGCGCCGTTCGAAATCCCGTCTGAAATCTATGCTCAGTGGGATGCGAAAGAAGCAGGCCAGGCAAAAGAAGCTGCGTGGAACGAGAAGTTCGCCGCATATGCGAAAGCCTTCCCGCAGGAAGCGGCTGAATTCACCCGTCGTATGAAAGGTGACATGCCGGCTGATTTCGACGCGAAAGCGAACGAGTTCATTGCGAAGCTGCAGGCTAACCCGGCGAAAATCGCCAGCCGTAAAGCGTCTCAGAACGCGATTGAAGCATTCGGTCCTCTGCTGCCGGAATTCCTTGGCGGCTCTGCTGACCTGGCACCTTCTAACCTGACTCTGTGGTCTGGTTCTAAAGCGATCAACGAAGATACCGCCGGTAACTACATCCATTACGGTGTGCGTGAATTCGGTATGACCGCTATCGCTAACGGTATCTCCCTGCACGGTGGTTTCCTGCCGTATACCTCTACCTTCCTGATGTTTGTAGAATATGCCCGTAACGCGGTGCGTATGGCTGCGCTGATGAAACAGCGTCAGGTGATGGTCTACACCCACGACTCCATCGGTCTGGGCGAAGATGGCCCGACTCACCAGCCGGTAGAGCAGGTTGCGTCTCTGCGTGTGACGCCAAACATGAGCACATGGCGTCCGTGTGACCAGGTCGAATCCGCCGTGGCGTGGAAATACGGTGTTGAGCGTCAGGACGGCCCGACCGCGCTGATCCTCTCCCGTCAGAACCTGGCACAGCAGGAACGTACCGAAGAGCAACTGGCGAACATCGCTCGCGGCGGCTACGTGCTGAAAGATTGCGCTGGTCAGCCGGAACTGATCTTCATTGCGACCGGTTCTGAAGTTGAGCTGGCTGTGGCTGCGTGGGACAAACTGACAGCTGAAGGCGTGAAGGCGCGCGTGGTTTCCATGCCGTCCACCGACGCGTTCGACAAACAGGATGCCGCTTACCGTGAATCCGTACTGCCGAAAGCCGTTTCTGCACGCGTGGCAATCGAAGCGGGGATTGCTGACTACTGGTTCAAATACGTGGGCCTGAACGGCGCTATCGTCGGCATGACCACTTTTGGCGAGTCTGCTCCGGCTGAGCTGCTGTTTGAAGAGTTCGGTTTCACCGTAGACAACGTTGTCGCGAAAGCAAAAGAACTGCTGTAATTACGGTTACAGATAAAAACGGGTCGCTTAGGCGGCCCGTTTTTTTTTGGACACTGATTGCGGCAGAAAAGTGTGTTAAGCATTTTATCTTTCATCTATTTTTCATTTAATATAAGTGTCCGGCTGAATCTATTATATTTTATCGATAAAAACTGACGTGAATGCACTGGTTTTTTGTGCGTTTTCATAAATTTGAAATACATTTCAAATTAAATACATTCATTGCATTTATTATTTGAGTAGGTCTGTATTGAATTTTAATTATTCCGTCTTTTAAGTTCATTTTTATCAATGTCTTTATATTAAGGGAGTATAATGAATATTAAACACGTTAGCGCCGCTTTTCTCCTGTTCTGCGCTGCAGCCGTGGAGGCTGCACCTCAAGTAATTGCACATCGAGGAGGGACCGGGGATGCGCCAGAAAATACCTTACCCGCTATTGAAAAAGCGTTGAATAACCATGCTGATGCCATCTGGATAACCGTCCAGCTAAGTAAGGATGGTGTGCCTGTGTTGTATCGTCCTTCCGATCTTAGCAGCCTGACAAATTTAAAAGGCAAGGTCTCTGAATTTACCGCCGAGCAGCTAGCGAAAGCCGATGCGGCCATTAATTTTGGTACCCCTGACTCCCCTTATCGTAATAAAAATATCGGTATTCCCACGTTGAAACAGGCGCTAACGCGCTGGCCAGATACGTTCTTCTATCTGGATATAAAATCCCCGGATGCAGTACCGGCCGATATTGCCAATGCAATCCACCGCGTTTTGAGCAGCAGCAAGGCGCTACAACGTACGCGTATCTATTCGACGGATTCACGCTTTTTAGCGGCGCTGCCTCCGGATGTGGCCCGTTTCGAAAGCCGGGATATAACGCGTACGTTACTGGCCAATGTTACCATGGGTCACCAGTGCGGAATTACTGCCGAAGATTCTCGGGAGCGCTGGTATGGCCTGGAGCTTCAGAGCCAGGTTGAGGTGGTTGAAAAATTCACGCTGGGAGAGGGGCGCTCTAAAGCAACAATGCGCTGGGATGACGAAGCGATGTCCTGCTTCCGTTCACAGCCGGGCGCACATATCATTCTACTCGGCATCAACGATGCCGAGAGCTACCAGCAGGCTGTGAAACTTGGAGCTGACGGCGTTCTCGTCAATTCTCCATTGATGATTGCCGGGTTGAAATAGCGGTTGTAGGCAATAAGCCATCCGGGGGGAACATTATTCCATCGGATGGCGAGCGTTATTATGACGCTGAGGCAGTTTTAATGGGTGTGTTGCGGTAAAAATGTGACATAAGTCAGATAACTGCGTTCTGTCGCTGGACAATCATTCCTTTTATTCCGCGTTTCGCTTATTCTAGCTGAAGCGTTTCAGTCGATTAAATGTTCGACAATTAACCAATTAGTCGCAGTTTGCGACAGGTAAGGTTTCCCTGAGCGATTTGCTGCATTACTCTGTCTGCCACATCGTTTCTGAGAAATCCTTGCAGGAGACCTATGACCGTACGCGTAGCGATTAATGGTTTCGGTCGCATCGGACGCAACGTGGTTCGTGCTTTGTATGAATCCGGGCGTCGGGCGGAAATCACCGTGGTGGCAATCAACGAACTGGCGGATGCTGCAGGCATGGCGCATTTGTTGAAATATGACACCAGCCATGGGCGTTTTGCCTGGGATGTTCGTCAGGAACGTGACCAGCTCATCGTTGGTGATGACGCGATCCGCATTTTGCATGAGCGAACGCTCGACGCGCTGCCATGGCGTGAACTGGGTGTTGACGTTGTGCTGGATTGTACGGGCGTCTTCGGTAACCGCGAACACGGCGAGGCGCATATTGCCGCCGGTGCAAAAAAAGTGCTCTTTTCACATCCTGGCAGTCCCGACATCGACGCAACGGTTGTATTTGGCGTTAATCAGGATCAGCTGCGCGCTGAGCACCGAATTGTATCCAACGCCTCCTGCACCACGAATTGTATAATTCCCGTCATTAAATTGCTGGATGATGCTTACGGCATTGAGTCTGGTACCGTTACAACGATCCACTCTGCGATGCACGATCAGCAGGTGATTGATGCCTATCATCCTGACCTGCGTCGTACGCGAGCGGCCAGCCAGTCAATTATTCCGGTTGATACCAAACTGGCGGCGGGTATTACGCGAATTTTTCCGCAATTTAACGATCGTTTTGAAGCGATCGCGGTGCGTGTACCGACCATAAATGTGACGGCGATCGACTTAAGCGTGACGGTGAAAAAACCGGTAAAAGCCAGCGAAGTCAACCAGTTGCTGCAAAAAGCAGCACAAGGTGCATTTCATGGTATAGTTGACTATACGGAATTACCGTTGGTCTCTGTAGATTTTAACCATGACCCGCACAGCGCCATCGTTGATGGTACGCAAACGCGCGTGAGTGGTGCTCACCTGATCAAGACTCTGGTCTGGTGTGATAATGAATGGGGCTTTGCTAACCGTATGCTCGACACAACGTTAGCGATGGCTGCTATTGGTTTCAGGCTCGACGCTTGAGCGTCGACAAAACTTTAAGTATCAACGAGAGGATTCACCATGTCTGTAATTAAGATGACCGATCTGGATCTGGCTGGTAAACGCGTTTTTATCCGTGCCGACCTGAACGTACCAGTTAAAGAAGGGAAAGTAACCAGCGACGCGCGTATCCGTGCTTCCCTGCCGACCATCGAACTGGCCCTGAAGCAGGGTGCTAAAGTGATGGTAACTTCCCACCTGGGTCGTCCTACCGAAGGCGAGTACAACGAAGAATTCTCTCTGCTGCCGGTTGTTAACTACCTGAAAGACAAACTGTCTGCTCCGGTTCGCCTGGTAAAAGATTACCTGGACGGCGTTGAAGTCGCTGCCGGTGAGCTGGTGGTCCTGGAAAACGTTCGCTTCAACAAAGGCGAGAAGAAAGACGACGAAGTTCTGTCCAAAAAATATGCGGCGCTGTGCGACGTATTCGTCATGGATGCTTTCGGTACGGCTCACCGTGCGCAGGCTTCTACCCACGGTATCGGCAAATTCGCTGATGTAGCTTGCGCGGGTCCGCTGCTGGCTGCTGAGCTGGACGCGCTGGGCAAAGCGCTGAAAGAACCGGCTCGTCCGATGGTTGCTATCGTTGGTGGTTCTAAAGTTTCTACCAAACTGACCGTTCTGGACTCCCTGTCTAAAATCGCTGACCAGCTGATCGTTGGCGGCGGTATCGCGAACACCTTCGTTGCCGCTCAAGGCCACAACGTCGGTAAATCTCTGTACGAAGCCGACCTGGTTGACGAAGCTAAGCGTCTGCTGACCACTTGCGATATCCCGGTTCCGACCGACGTTCGCGTAGCGACTGAGTTCTCCGAAACTGCGCCGGCGACGCTGAAATCCGTTAGCGACGTGAAAGAAGACGAGCAGATCCTGGATATCGGCGACGCTTCTGCACAGCAGCTGGCTGAAATCCTGAAGAATGCGAAAACCATTCTGTGGAACGGCCCGGTTGGCGTGTTCGAATTCCCGAACTTCCGTAAAGGTACTGAAATCGTTGCTAACGCTATCGCAGACAGCGAAGCGTTCTCCATCGCGGGCGGCGGCGATACCCTGGCAGCAATCGACCTGTTCGGCATTGCTGACAAAATCTCCTACATCTCCACTGGCGGCGGCGCTTTCCTCGAATTCGTGGAAGGTAAAGTATTGCCAGCAGTAGCGATGCTCGAAGAGCGCGCTAAAAAGTAAGCATTTAATGGGCAGGGTAACCTGCCCAATTATTAGCGCGCTTTAGAGCGCGCGCCCTTTCCAAGGCCGAAGATACAGGACTCGCAACATGTCTAAAATTTTTGATTTCGTAAAACCAGGCGTAATCACTGGTGATGACGTACAGAAAGTTTTCCAGGTAGCTAAAGAAAACAACTTTGCTCTGCCAGCTGTTAACTGCGTTGGTACCGACTCCATCAACGCCGTACTGGAAACCGCTGCAAAAGTTAAAGCGCCGGTAATCGTACAGTTCTCCAACGGTGGTGCTTCTTTCATCGCGGGTAAAGGCGTGAAGTCCGACGTGCCTCAGGGCGCTGCAATCCTGGGTGCTATCTCTGGCGCGCATCACGTTCACCAGATGGCTGAACACTACGGTGTTCCGGTTATCCTGCACACTGACCACTGCGCGAAGAAACTGCTGCCGTGGATCGACGGTCTGCTGGACGCGGGTGAAAAACACTTCGCAGCAACCGGCAAACCGCTGTTCTCTTCTCACATGATCGACCTGTCTGAAGAGTCTCTGGAAGAGAACATCGAAATCTGCTCCAAATACCTGGCGCGCATGTCCAAAATGGGCATGACCCTGGAAATCGAACTGGGTTGCACCGGTGGCGAAGAAGACGGCGTGGACAACAGCCACATGGACGCTTCCGCACTGTACACCCAGCCGGAAGACGTTGATTATGCGTACACCGAGCTGAGCAAAATCAGCCCGCGTTTCACCATCGCCGCTTCCTTCGGTAACGTACACGGCGTTTACAAGCCGGGTAACGTGGTTCTGACCCCGACCATCCTGCGCGACTCTCAGGACTATGTTTCTAAGAAACATAACCTGCCGCACAACAGCCTGAACTTCGTCTTCCACGGCGGTTCCGGTTCTACTGCTCAGGAAATCAAAGACTCCGTAAGCTACGGCGTAGTGAAAATGAACATCGATACCGATACCCAATGGGCGACCTGGGAAGGTGTTCTGAACTACTACAAAGCAAACGAAGCTTACCTGCAGGGCCAGCTGGGTAACCCGAAAGGCGAAGATCAGCCGAACAAGAAATACTACGATCCGCGCGTTTGGCTGCGTGCTGGTCAGACAAGCATGATCACCCGTCTGGAACAGGCTTTCAAAGAACTGAACGCGGTTGACGTTCTGTAATTTACGCCGTTCTACGTGACATGAGGCCCGCCAATGCGGGCCTTTTTTATTGCCATTTCAACAGGCTGCTGGCAGAGATTTCTGTGATCTGTTTGGCAAAAATCAGGTTTATTGTTTACTCTTGTCAGATTGCCAGTCCCGGCGGGGCGGCTTTATTTTTTCCCATTTGGGTAAGCAAAAAAGGAATAGTGAATGGAAGATTTGAATGTTGTCGACAGCATAAACGGGGCGGGCACCTGGCTGGTCCGCAATCAGGAACTGCTGTTGAGCTATGCCGTCAACATCGTTGCGGCCATCGCCATTGTTATCATCGGTATGATTGTGGCGCGTATCGTATCAAACACCGTTAATCGTCTGATGGTGTCGCGGAAAATTGATGCAACGGTTGCCGATTTTCTCTCCGCACTGGTGCGCTACGGTATTATCGCGTTCACGCTGATTGCCGCGCTGGGCCGCGTTGGGGTGCAAACCGCCTCCGTGATCGCCGTTCTCGGTGCCGCAGGTTTAGCCGTGGGTCTGGCGCTGCAAGGTTCGCTGTCCAACCTTGCCGCAGGCGTGCTGTTGGTGATGTTCCGTCCGTTCCGCGCGGGTGAGTATGTAGACCTCGGCGGCGTAGCGGGAACCGTACTTAACGTGCAGATTTTCTCTACCACCATGCGTACCGTAGACGGTAAGATTGTGGTGATCCCGAACGGTAAAATCATTGCCGGGAACATCATTAACTTCTCTCGCGAACCGGTTCGTCGTAACGAATTCATTATCGGCGTGGCCTACGATTCCGATATCGATCAGGTGAAGAAAATCCTCACCGATATCATCCAATCCGACGAGCGCATCCTTAAAGATCGTGAAATGACGGTGCGCCTGAATGAACTGGGCGCTTCTTCGATTAATTTCGTTGTACGCGTCTGGAGCAACAGCAGCGATCTGCAAAGCGTCTATTGGGACGTACTGGAGCGTATTAAGCGCGAGTTTGACGCCAACGGCATCAGCTTCCCGTATCCGCAGATGGATGTGAACTTCAAGCGTGTCAAAGAGAACGCGGCAGAGTAATCTTTTTCTGCACCACGGTGCCGGATGGCGCTTCGCTTATCCGGCCTGGTCAGATTTCTATACTGTAGGCCGGAGAAGGCGTTAGCTGCTATCCGGCAAAATATCTTCTCATTAATTTCTCTAATCTACGATTAATATTATCAATTTCCGCTAATGATTCTCCCGCGCTATAGTCTGCTCCTAAGAGAAATAGTTCGGGATGAGTAACGTGTTATCTTATTATTTTCAAGGGCTTGCGCTTGGCGCGGCCATGATACTACCGCTTGGTCCGCAAAACGCCTTTGTAATGAATCAGGGCATTCGTCGCCAGTATCACATCATGATTGCATTACTCTGTGCCATCAGCGATCTGGTGCTGATTTGCGCGGGGATTTTTGGCGGTAGCGCCTTGCTGATGCAGTCACCGTGGCTGATGGCGCTGGTCACCTGGGGGGGAGTGGCGTTTCTACTCTGGTACGGTTTCGGTGCGTTAAAAACGGCGATGAGCAGTAATCTGGAACTGGCCAGCGCTGAAGTAATGAAGCAGGGGCGCTGGAAAATCATCGCCACTATGCTGGCGGTGACCTGGCTTAACCCACACGTTTATCTGGATACCTTTGTGGTGTTGGGGAGTCTCGGAGGCCAACTGGACGTTGAACCTAAGCGCTGGTTTGCGCTGGGTACCGTCAGCGCCTCGTTCCTGTGGTTCTTTGGTCTGGCATTGCTGGCGGCCTGGCTGGCGCCGCGTCTGCGCACTGCTAAAGCACAGCGCATCATCAATATCTTAGTAGGATTAGTGATGTGGTTTATCGCTTTTCAGCTGGCAAAAGAAGGTGTTACGCATGTTCATGCGCTGTTCAACTAAGTGTTGTCTGATGGACAACGCAGCGAGATCGGCTAAGCTTGCCTGCATGTGCCCTGAGTTTCGGGGTAATTAATGAAACATGGAGGAACGACTGTGAAGTTCAAAATAATGGCCCTGGCGGCATTAGTCGGATTCAGCGCACTATCGGTACAGGCAAATGAGCTGCCAAACGGACCGCACATCGTGACTTCCGGAACGGCAAGCGTGGATGCAACGCCTGATATCGCCACCCTGGCGATTGAAGTCAATGTTGCTGCGAAGGATGCGGCTTCAGCGAAGAAGCAAGCCGATGAGCGCGTGGCGCAATATCTGTCCTTCCTTGAGCAGAATCAGATAGCGAAGAAAGACATTAGCGCTGCCAACCTGCGCACGCAGCCGGACTACGATTACCAGAACGGCAAAAGCATCCTCAAAGGTTATCGTGCGGTGCGTACCGTTGAAGTGACGCTGCGTCAGCTGGACAAACTCAACGCTCTGCTTGATGGCGCGCTAAAGGCTGGTCTGAATGAGATCCGTTCGGTATCGCTTGGCGTCGCCCAACCGGATGCCTACAAAGATAAGGCGCGTAAAGCGGCAATTGATGATGCAATTCATCAGGCTGAACAGCTGGCGGCGGGCTTTAACAGCAAACTGGGACCCGTTTATAGTGTGCGCTACCACGTGTCCAATTATCAGCCGAGCCCGATGGTACGGATGATGAAAGCAGATGCAGCGCCTGCGGCATCCGCTCAGGAAACCTACGAACAGCCGGTTATTCAGTTTGACGATCAGGTTGATGTGGTCTTCCAGATTGAACCGACGGCGGGGCAGCCGGCAGCAACACCTGCCAAAACCCAGTAATCTTTTTAAACCCGGCCTTCCAGCCGGGTTTTTTCTGTGAGCAACTGTAAAAATGAGATCTCACATCCAGTCTTTTTTTTCGCCGTAATGAGGATAGGCCATAGCGATTTTTAAGGGGACGCTATGGATATTTTTATCTCGAAAAAGATGCGTAATTTCATTCTGCTGGCGCAAACCAATAACATCGCCAGAGCGGCAGAAAAAATCCATATGACCGCATCGCCTTTCGGTAAAAGCATTGCCGCACTGGAAGATCAAATCGGCTATACGCTGTTTACCCGCAAAGATAACAACATCAGCCTGAATAAAGCCGGGCAGGAGCTCTATCAGAAACTGTTCCCTGTTTATCAGCGTCTCTCTGCTATTGATAACGAAATCCATAACGCCTCTCGCCGCTCGCGAGAAATCGTCATCGGCATCGACAATACCTATCCAACGATTATTTTCGACCAGTTGATTAGCCTTGGCGACAAGTACGATGGCGTGACGGCTCAGGCCATTGAATTCAGCGAGAATGGGGTGATCGATAACCTGTTCGATCGGAAACTGGATTTTATTATCTCACCGCAGCACGTTTCCCCTCGCGTGCAGGAACTGGAAAATCTGGCGATTAGCGAGTTGTCTCCGCTGCGTCTGGGGTTTCTCGTTTCCCGGCGCTACGAAGAAAAACAGCCGCATGAGCTGCTACGTGAGCTGCCATGGCTGCAAATGCGCTTCCAGAATCGCGCCAACTTTGAGGCGATGCTCGATGCTTACATGCGGCCCTGCGGAATTCATCCGACGATTATCTACCGCCCGTACAGCTTTATGGCCAAGATTAGCGCGGTGGAGCGTGGGCAGTTTTTGACGGTGATCCCCCATTTTGCCTGGCGGCTGGTTAACCCCTCGACGTTGAAATATTTTGATGCGCCCGGCAGCCCTATGTATATGCAGGAATTTCTCTATTCGCTGAAAAACCATCGTTATACCGCCACGATGCTTCAGCATATTGCTGAAGATCGTGAGGGTACGGCAAGTTAAACGAGCATCGATCCGGTTTCGATCAGGTTACGATGCAGATCGAACGCATGGCTGAGATCGTGATGGATATGCCCGCCGGGCGCTCGTTCCAGATAACGGTGCAGGTAGTCCCGATACAGAGGATGCGCACAGTTATCGATAATCGTGTGCGCCCGCTGCATCGGAGATAACCCACGCAGATCGGCAATTCCCTGTTCGGTAACGATCACTTTGACGCTATGTTCGCTGTGATCGACATGGCTGCACATCGGTACGATGGTGGAGATTTTCCCGCCTTTGGCAATCGACGGCGCCATAAAGATCGACAGGTAGGCGTTGCGCTCGAAATCGCCGCTGCCGCCAATGCCATTCATCAGGTTCACACCTGCTACGTGTGTGGAATTGGCATGACCGTAGATGTCAAACTCCAGACCGACATTGAGCGCAATGACGCCCAGCCGACGAATGATTTCCGGGTTATTGGAAATCTCCTGCGGGCGCAGCACAATCCGACTGGCGAAGAAGTCCATGTTGTCATAAATCTTCTGCAGCGATGGGGCTGAAATGGTCAAACTGGAGGCGCTGGCGCCGGTTATCTTGCCCGTTTCCAGCAGATGCACCACAGATTCTTGCAACACCTCGGAATACATCATAAAGGGTGGAATATCCGGGTTCTCGCCCAGTCGCGCCATTACCGCGTTGTTGATATTGCCCACGCCGCTTTGTAAGGGCAGGAATTCCGCTGGGATGCGTTTGTGCGCCATTTCCGCCAGCAGAAATGTAACCACGTTATCGGCAATTTGCTGGCTGACCGGGTTGCTTTTATCCGCGGCATTTCCGGCATCGGGTAGTTCGGTATCCACGACCGCGATAATTTTTTTCGGGTCTATCTGCACACACTGGCTGCCCACGCGATCCATGGTGTGAAAAATCGGTACGCTGTTTCGCCGCGGCGGCGCGCCGGGTATCACAATGTCGGCAAACTCCGCCACGCGCGGGTTATGGTAATGATTCAGTTCGATAATCACCTTTTTCGCCCGCAGCAGCCAGGTCGGCGCGTTGCCGATGCCGCTGGAAAGCCAAATCCGACCATCTGGCGCAATGGCGGAGGCTTCAATGACGGCAACATCGATCTCGCCAAAAAAGCCATAATTGACCATTTGCGCCACTTCGCTCAAATGGAGATCGACAAACCTCACCTGGCCCTGATTAATTTTCTCGCGCAGGCCAGATGATGTTTGATAAGGCGCCCGCCAGGAAACGGCATCCGCCGCGGATAGCGCATCATCAGCGGCAGCGCCAATTGAGGCTCCTGTCAGCAGGCGGATTTGAAAAGGTTGCCCGACCTGATGCCGTTCGCAGGCGAGTTGAGCAATTGCGTTAGGTAATGCTTTTGGCGAACCCGCAGGGGTAAAGCCGCTGAATGCCACCATATCGTCGTGCTGGATAATTTCTGCCGCTTCTTCGGCACTCATCCGTTTCATGGCCGTCTCCTTCCTCGGGCGTGATTAATGGCCGACAAAATTGGGTTTACGTTTTTCCATAAACGCGTTCATCCCTTCCTGATAATCCTCGCTGTCGTACACCGCGCGGCGCATGCCCTGAATACGCTCAAATTCGTCTGAGTTCATGGTGTGCGCTTCGCCCAGCACGCGCAGTTCTTCTTTAATGACGGCGATGGCCAGCGGCGCTTTCTCCGAGATGTGGTGCGCCATTTGCAGAGTGAAATCCTCCAGTTCGTCGACAGGAACCACATGGTTGAGGATCCCGACGGCCATCGCACGCTGAGCGGTAATCGGCGAGGCGGTAAAGATCAGCTCTTTCACGATGTGGAATCCAGCATCGCGGGTCAGGTTGTGGATGCCGACCAGGTTATACGGTACCCCGAGGTTGACCGGTGTCATCGAGAAGGTAGAGGTTTCAGCGGCGATGATCAGATCGGAACTCATGATCATCTCAAACGCGCCGCCCCAGACGCTCCCCTCAACCATGGAGATCACCGGTTTTGGATATTTCTGGATCATGCGGGTGATCTGGCGCAGCGGATCGTCATAGGAGAGCGGATCGCGACGTCCGGAGGGGAGTTCATGAATATCATGTCCGGCAGAGAACACTTTGGCCCCGCTCGGGGCGCGCAGAATGATGCAGCGAATTTCCGGACGATTAAGATCGCTCAGCGCCTGCATCAGATCGTCGATAAACACTTTGCTCAGCGCATTGAGTTTGCGGGTGTAATTGAACTCAATAACCGCGACTTTCTGGATGATGACTACGTTGACGTATTGATAAGACATAATGTTCTCTTTATTCAAAGTAATGATGCTGGATAAATTCACTGATGTGACGCAGACCGGTACGCGGCGAAAGGTCGTTATTTTTGACGGCCTGCAGCGTCTGCTGGAAATAACGGTCGAAATCAGTCCGGGTAAACAGCAGATGCAAAGCTTCTTCTTCAGCCTGCTTGTGTAACCAGTCCACCGCTTGCTGCTGGCGGACTTTTTCCAGTCGACCGCTGACGGTAAGGCACGTTTTAAAGTCAGTTATCGCCTGCCAAATCTCCTCGATGCCACGTTTTTCCAGGGCGCTACAGGCCAGAACCTGCGGCTGCCACTCGTCATACTTGCGGCGCAGAATATGCAGGGCGGATTCGTACATATGGCGGGCGATGGCAACCTGGTTACGGTTATCACCGTCGTCCTTGTTGATGACGACCAGATCCGCCATCTCCATCAGGCCCTTTTTGATGCCCTGCAAATCGTCGCCACCGCCGGCAATTTGCAGTGAGATAAAGCAATCCACCATGCCGGCGACTTCAGTTTCTGACTGCCCGACGCCGACGGTTTCCACAATCACCACGTCAAAGCCCGCCGCCTCGCACAACAGCATTAATTCACCGGCACGCTGGCTGGCGCCGCCTAAATGACCGCTGGAAGGAACCGGGCGAATAAATGCCGATTCTGCGCGGGACAGTTCCGTCATCCGGGTTTTATCGCCAAGAATGCTGCCGCCGCTAACGGGACTACTGGGATCGACCGCAATCACTGCCACCCGTAATCCCCGACGGATCAACAGCATACCGAACGCCTCCAGAAAGGTGCTTTTGCCCGCGCCCGGCGTGCCAGTGATGCCCAGACGCAGCGCGTTACCGGTGAACGGCATTATCGCGTCCAGCAATTGCGTACTCAGTGGCTGGTGGCGCGGGTGGCTGCTCTCAACCAGCGTCATCGCCTGGGCAAGCGTGGCCCGTTCACCGCGCCGCAAGCGTCGGACGGCATCGTCAAGCGTGGCGGCGTTAATCATGATGCTGACTGATCCGGGTCAATACATCGCGGACGCTGTCGAGCATTGGCGTGCCGGGGCCATAAATGGCTGCCACGCCATGCTCGTACAGGAAGGCGTAGTCCTGTGGTGGTATCACACCGCCTGCCACCACGCAGATATCTGCGCGTCCCCAGCCTTTGAGCGCCGTGACCAGTTCAGGGATCAACGTCTTATGCCCTGCAGCCAGTGACGATGCGCCTATGACATGTACATCGTTTTCTACCGCCAGACGGGCGATCTCTTCTGGCGTGGAGAACATCGGACTGAGATCGACGTCGAAGCCGAGATCGGAGTAGGCGCTGGCGATCACTTTCGCGCCGCGATCGTGACCATCCTGGCCCATCTTGGCGATCAGGATCCGAGGTCGGCGACCATTTTCCGCGAGGAACTGTTCGGTTTGCGCAACAATGGCGTCGAACTCATTGGCGGATTTGTCGGACTGGTGATAGCTTTGCGCAATCACGCCGGTGACGCACTGGCTGGGCACCAGATAGCGGTCAAAAGCGGCTTCCAGCGCGTCGGAGATCTCACCGAGCGTGGCGCGAACGCGGGCGGCATTAACGGCGGCGGCCAGCAGATTTTCATTATGCTGCGCGGCGTGGGTCAGCGCCGTCAGCGCGGCGTTGACGGCATCATTGTCGCGAGTTGCGCGGATATGCTGCAACGAAGCAATCTGTTCGTTGCGCACCTTCACGTTGTCGATTTCCAGTACCGACGTTTCGTCTTCTTTATCCAGCTTGTACTTGTTCACGCCAACGATGACGCGTTTGCCCTGGTCGATCAGCGACTGCTCGCGCGCCGAAGCTTCTTCGATCATCCGTTTGGGGAGTCCAGCTTCAATCGCCTTCGCCATGCCGCCCGCTTCATCAATTTGTTTAATGATCGTGCGCGCCTGCTTCACGATTTGATCGGTCAATGATTCGACGTAGTACGATCCGGCCAGCGGATCGACGGTGCGGCAGATCTCTGACTCCTCCTGAATAATGATCTGTGTATTACGCGCGATGCGGGCGGAGAAATCGGTGGGCAGACCGAGCGCTTCATCAAAGGCGTTGGTGTGCAGCGACTGGGTGCCGCCAAGCGTGGCGCCGAGCGCTTCAATGGTTGTGCGGATCACGTTGTTGTAGGGATCCTGCTCGGTCAGACTCCAGCCGGAGGTCTGGCAGTGGGTACGCAGAGCGAGAGATTTCGGGTTGGTTGCGCCAAAACCGCTGACGGCTTCACTCCACAAATAGCGAGCCGCGCGCAGCATGGCGACGTTCATAAACAGATCCATGCCGATACCGAAGAAGAATGACAGACGCGGGGCGAAGTCATCAATTTTCAGCCCGGCAGACAGTGCGGCTTTGATGTACTCAATGCCGTCAGCCAGCGTAAACGCCACCTGCTGAACGCAGTTCGCTCCGGCTTCCCCCATGTGATAACCGCTGATACTGATGGTGTTATAACGCGGCATATTGGCGGAGCACCAGGCGATGATGTCGGCGATGATGCGCATTGAAGGTTTTGGTGGATAGATGTAGGTGTTGCGGCACAGATACTCTTTCAGAATATCGTTCTGAATGGTCCCGGTGAGCTGTTCCGGCGTTACGCCTTGTTCCTCAGCCGCGACGATATAAAACGCCAGTACCGGCAGCACCGCGCCGTTCATCGTCATCGACACCGACATCTTATCCAGCGGGATCTGATCAAACAGCACCTTCATATCTTCGACGGTATCGATCGCCACGCCCGCTTTGCCGACATCGCCCGCCACGCGCGGGTTGTCAGAGTCATAGCCGCGGTGGGTGGCAAGGTCAAAGGCAACGGAAAGCCCTTTTTGTCCGGCGGCGAGGTTGCGGCGGTAAAAGGCGTTGGATTCTTTGGCGGTAGAGAAACCGGCATACTGGCGGATGGTCCACGGCTGCGCGGTATACATGGTGGCGCGTGGGCCGCGCACGTAAGGCGGCAGGCCGGGCAGGGTGCCCGTGACTTCCAGATTATCGAGGTCAGCCTCGGTGTACAGCGGCTTGATGACAATCCCTTCCGCCGTCTGTCTTTCCAGCGACTCAACGGTTTTTTCCCGTCGACTGAGTTCTTTATTGGCAAGTGTTTGCCACTCTTGCACGTTAGCCATTTTTTGCTCCGTATTACGCAATAAGTTGAATCTTTACGAGATACGGTGAGCTTTTTCATTTGGCTTGTCGCCAGCAAAAAATAGCCAACAGGGCGTCGTTTTTTGCCGCGTGGTATGTTTTATTTTGTGATGTATTTCAAAGACGTGGCGGGAATAACATGAAAAAGCGGTAAGAGGGGGTAGGCCGGATAAGGCGTTACGCCGCCATCCGGCACTCAGAGGCTACAAACAGTTTAATCCTGACGCAGTACGTTGTGACCGTAAGCCAGCAGCGCGTCGGTAACGTTGCGCATCATCCGGCTTTCCGGCGCAAAACGGTGCCAGTACAACATCCGACGCTGGAACAGGCCCGGCGTCAAGTCGATGAGCTCACCGCTTTCCAGCTCTTTTTCTATCTGTAAGTGCGGGATCATGCAGCAGGTCGTGCCCTGACGGGCCAACTGGACGAAGGCTTCTGATGAGTTAACGATATGGCACGGCACGCTGCCTGGCGGCAGATCGAAGTTTTGTTGCAGGAACGCCTGATGCATATCATCAAGATGGTCAAACGCGACCGCCGGGGCTTTCAGCAGGGCAGAGCGAGTGACGCCGTTCGGGAAATAGCGCTCGGCGAACGCTTTTGAACCCACAAACAGGTAATCCAGCGCGCCAAGTTTATCCACCAGACAGCTTGGCAGCGCCTGATGTTGAATACTCACCGCACCGACCACTTCACCACGGCGCAGACGTTCCTGCGTTCGCGTTTCATCCTCAACCTGCAGGTTCAGCCGAATCGGTGAATTAGCCAGTACCGGGGCCAGCGCCGGAAGCAACCAGGTTGCCAGACTGTCGGCGTTCACCGCCAGCGAAAGCAGCAGCGGCGTGGAGCCAGTTTGCTCATCACCCAGCCACTCATCTTCCAGCAGTTCAACCTGGCGTAAAAGCGCCAGGAGTTTCTGCCCTTGTTCAGTAGGGCGAGGCGGTACTGTACGCACCAGCAGCGGCTGTCCGAACATATTCTCAAGCTGTTTTATGCGCTGTGAAACGGCGGATTGCGTGATGCACAGCTTTTGCGCCGCGCGCTCAAATCCTCGTTCACGAATAACCGCATCCAGTGCTTGTAGTGTTCTGTAGTCCGGACGTTTCATTGCTTTGGCGCACTCCTGAAATTTTTGCTTGTTCTGCACTATGACACAAATTTGGGTTGGGTAAAGACGAAATCAGCCACCCGGGAGCGGGTGTGGGGACATTTTTCTGCACAATGTTCTATAATGCGCGTGAATTTTCCCACCATATTCACACCACAGGCGAAACGATCATGACGCAGGATGAACTGAAAAAAGCAGTAGGATGGGCGGCACTTCAGTATGTACAGCCCGGTACCATTGTGGGCGTAGGTACAGGTTCAACAGCCGCACACTTTATTGATGCGCTGGGCACAATGAAAGGTCAGATTGAAGGCGCGGTGTCCAGTTCTGACGCCTCGACCGAAAAACTCAAAAGCCTTGGCATCCACGTGTTCGATCTTAACGAAGTGGACAGCCTCGGCGTCTACGTTGACGGCGCAGATGAAATCAACGGCCATATGCAGATGATTAAAGGCGGTGGCGCAGCGTTGACCCGTGAAAAAATCATTGCTTCCGTGGCGAAGAAATTTATTTGCATCGCTGACGCGTCCAAAGAAGTCGATATTCTCGGTAACTTCCCGTTGCCGGTAGAAGTTATCCCAATGGCGCGTAGCGCAGTGGCTCGCCAGTTGGTGAAGCTGGGCGGTCGTCCTGAATACCGTCAGGGCGTGGTAACTGACAATGGTAACGTGATCCTTGACGTGCATGGTCTGGAAATCCTCGACGCTATCGCACTGGAAAACGCCATTAATGCGATTCCGGGCGTGGTAACCGTAGGTTTGTTCGCTAACCGTGGTGCGGATGTCGCGCTGATCGGTACCCCAGACGGCGTGAAAACTATCGTAAAATGATCTGATGGGAGCGTCTTCTCCCGTTAAAAAAATTTTGGCAGGGCAAATTTGGTGACTTGTGTCACGTTTACAATATTGCCCTGCCGATCTCTCCAAAGAAAAAGTTATCGCCAGTATTTTCCTCTGACATTTCCCGCTGAATGACATTTCCTCAGCATGACGACGCAAACGTTCATATTGCTGCAATATTATTTTTTGATATGTTGAAGAGGCGGATGAAAATCCCACACACAACACATCAGATTGGACAAAAAAGACAGGGTCGGGGAAATGGCAAAGGTATCACTGGAGAAAGATAAGATTAAATTTCTGCTGGTAGAAGGCGTGCACCAAAAAGCACTCGAGAGCCTTCGTGCAGCAGGTTATACCAACATCGAGTTTCACAAAGGCGCTCTGGACACCGAACAACTGAAAGAGTCCATCCGTGATGCTCACTTCATTGGCCTGCGATCCCGTACCCATCTGACTGAAGATGTAATTGCCGCCGCAGAAAAACTGGTCGCGATTGGTTGCTTCTGCATCGGCACCAACCAGGTTGATCTTAGCGCTGCGGCAAAGCGCGGGATCCCGGTGTTTAACGCGCCATTCTCTAACACACGTTCCGTTGCTGAACTGGTGATTGGCGAACTGCTGCTACTGCTACGCGGCGTACCAGAAGCGAATGCCAAAGCGCACCGCGGCGTGTGGAATAAACTGGCTACTGGCTCTTTTGAAGCGCGTGGCAAAAAACTGGGGATCATCGGCTACGGGCACATCGGTACTCAGTTAGGCATTCTGGCGGAATCGCTGGGGATGCATGTCTATTTCTATGATATTGAAAATAAACTTCCGCTGGGTAACGCCACGCAGGTTCAGCATCTTTCCGACCTGCTCAATATGAGCGACGTGGTGAGCCTGCACGTGCCGGAAAATGCCTCTACCAAAAACCTGATGGGCGCGCGTGAGATTTCGCTGATGAAACCGGGCGCGCTGCTGATTAACGCCGCACGCGGTACGGTGGTTGATATTCCTGCGTTGTGCGACGCGTTAGCGACCAAACATCTTGCAGGGGCGGCAATTGACGTGTTCCCAACCGAACCGGCAACGAACAGCGATCCGTTCACTTCGCCGCTGTGTGATTTCGACAACGTGATCCTGACGCCGCATATTGGTGGTTCCACGCTGGAAGCACAGGAAAATATCGGTCTGGAAGTGGCGGGGAAACTGATCAAGTATTCCGACAACGGCTCCACGCTGTCTGCGGTTAACTTCCCGGAAGTTTCGCTGCCGCTGCACGGTGGTCGTCGTCTGATGCACATTCACGAAAACCGTCCTGGCGTTCTGACCGCGCTGAACCAGATTTTTGCCGAGCAGGGCGTCAACATTGCCGCGCAGTATCTGCAGACTTCCGCGCAGGTAGGTTATGTGGTCATCGATATTGAAGCGGATGAAGATGTGGCGGAAAAAGCGCTGCTGGCGATGAAAGCCCTTCCGGGAACCATTCGCGCCCGTCTGCTGTACTAATTTCCTCTAAATGGGCAGGCGATGACCTGCCCATCTTTCCTCTGATTTCCCTGCCTCAAAATTTCTTTCTGTAACGCATACATTCTGTTTTCGAGCCTTGCCGCAATTGGCAACTAAAGGCAGTGCTGCGTGTTGTACAGCACTAAAAGAAATTTACGATAGGGGCTCAGCATCGCGCTGAAACGGGAAAGCCCCTACCGAAGCAGGGGCTCTAAAAAGGAAAGGGACGATGATGAGATACGTCATCATGCTGCTGATCCTGTTAATCATCGCTTGCCCAGCATATTAACAGAGAGTACGCAGGAGGGAGGTTCGCCTCCCTCACCCTTCACCGAGGAATTTAGGTCAAAAAAACGGCGCTGTCAATCGGCAAAAAACGGCTACCACTGCCAAATTTTGGATGGTGTCACCACCGCAGGCAGTGGGATATCCCACTCTTCGACAGGCAGCTTTTCCACTAACTGGCAATCATGCGCGTAGCCCACGGGCTGGATCTTATGCTGCTGCCAGTTTTGCAACGTACGGTCATAAAATCCGCCGCCCATGCCCAGGCGCTGCCCGTCTTCATCAAACGCGACTAACGGCGTAACCAGTACATCCAGCTTTGCCAGTGGCAATACGTCGCGGACATCAAGTCGCGGCTCCTGGATCTTTAAGCGGTTGGTCACCAGCGCACTCTGCGGATGATAGTGCAGGAACAGCAGGTTGCCAGGGCTGAAGGGATGAAGAACCGGAAGGTAGACGCGCTTACCCGCTCGCCACAGCTGTTCGATCAGCGGTTGGGTGTCGAGTTCGCCATCGAAAGAGAGAAACACCGCTACGGTATGGGCAAGAACAACAGGGGGAAAACTGAGCATTCTGGTCGCGGCTTGCTGACCAAATTGTTGTTGCTGATCGCTGGTAAGCGCACGGCGACGCTGACGAATCAGTGTGCGTATTTCTTGTCGAGATAAAGGGAGTTCAGAAAGTAGTGTCATGGCTGTTGCCAGGTAGAAGGGAATCTCCGAGATGCCGCCGCAGGCTGTAACCCTTGAACCCTTGGTTCAAGGTGAATGTGTCGTCACAGTTTTAAGGCTTCTCGGACGGGCCGAGCATGCTCACCAACCGTGGAGCGCCACATTCTTGTGGTATGAAATATCGGCTCAGGGGACTGGCCCGCTTGCAAACATCTCAGAGAAATTTTGTCTTCACGGTCACTCTACCACAGTAAACCGAAAAGTGTTATTCAAAGTTTTGGCCCGTTTTTTCGGTTATGCGACCCTGATCAAGCAACGCTTGTTCGATGGTCTGTTGCAGCATCCGAATACGTTGTTCCATGCTCGCCGCGTACTCACGCGTCTTCGCTTTTTCCTGAGTTAATTCATAGCTGATGTTCAACGCGGCGATGAAAACCAACTGCTCAGTATTTGTGACTCTAGTGCGAACTTTCAGATCTTGCAATCGCTGATTGAGATCGTCCGCAGCCTGATTCAACGCATCCCTTTGTTCAGGCGGGCAATTCACTCGCAGTGAACGGCCAAATATTTGGATATCGACGGGTTGTGCAGACATGCCACCTTCCTGCTGATTGACTGCGCTGCCTTCGTCTCCAGACCTTGGGTCCGCGAAGGGGCGACACTATAGCTACCCTGGTATCAAGATACAAGCCCTTTTCTGGTCCACCAGGGTCCAAAGTGGTAGCATATCATGAATATTCCTCCCTTTGATGACGAATGCTTATGTCTATACAGAACGAAATGCCTGGCTACAGCGAAGTTAGCCAGTTTTTGAACCAACAAGGGGCTGGATTAACCCCGGCCGAAATGCACGGCTTAATCAGCGGGATAATTTGTGGCGGTAACAACGACAGCTCATGGCAGCCGCTGTTGCACGACCTGACGAACGAAGGTCTGGCCTTTGGTCACGAGCTGGCTCAGGCGCTGCTGAAAATGCACTCTGCTACCAGCGATGCCCTTGAGGACGACGGCTTCCTTTTTCAGCTTTTTCTGCCTGAAGGTGATGACGTCAGCGTATTCGATCGCGCCGATGCGCTGGCTGGCTGGGTAAACCACTTCCTGCTGGGCCTCGGCGTCACGCAGCCTAAGCTCGACAAAGTGACCGGCGAAACCGGTGAAGCGATTGACGACCTGCGCAATATCGCCCAGTTGGGCTATGACGAAGACGAAGATCAGGAAGAGCTGGAAATGTCGCTCGAAGAGATCATCGAATACGTGCGTGTAGCCGCCTTGCTGTGCCATGACACGTTTACGCGTCAGCAGCCGACTGCGCCGGAAGTCCGTAAACCGACTCTGCACTAAATACAACAACGCCAAGGAGAGTGTTATGAGTGAGATATCTCAGCAAGAATTCCAGCGTCGTCGTCAGGCTTTGCTGGCACAAATGCAGCCCGGCAGCGCCGCGCTGATTTTTGCCGCGCCGGAAGCGACGCGCAGCGCGGACAGTGAATACCCGTACCGCCAGAACAGTGATTTCTGGTATTTCACCGGCTTTAACGAGCCTGAAGCCGTGCTGGTGCTGATTAAAAGTGATGATACTCATAACCACAGCGTTTTGTTCAACCGGGTTCGCGATCTGACGGCGGAGATCTGGTTTGGCCGCCGTCTGGGCCAGGATGCCGCGCCGGCAAAACTCGGCGTTGACCGGGCGCTGGCCTTCAGTGAAATCAACCAACAGCTGCACTTGCTGCTCAATGGCCTGGACGCGGTGTATCACGCACAGGGCGAGTACGCTTGGGCTGACGAAATTGTCTGCACGGCGCTGGATAAACTACGCAAAGGTTCCAGACAAAATCTGCACGCGCCTGGCGCGATCATCGACTGGCGTCCGATGGTGCATGAAATGCGCCTGTTCAAATCACCAGAAGAGATTGCGATCATGCGCCGTGCCGGAGAGATCACCGCCCTGGCGCATACCCGCGCGATGGAAAAATGCCGTCCGGGGATGTTTGAATACCAACTGGAAGGGGAGATTCACCACGAATTTACCCGCCACGGCGCGCGTTATCCGTCCTATAACACCATTGTCGGAAGCGGTGAAAACGGCTGTATCCTGCATTACACCGAAAATGAAAGTGAAATGCGCGATGGCGACCTGGTGCTGATTGACGCTGGCTGTGAATACAAAGGCTATGCGGGCGACATTACGCGTACTTTTCCGGTTAATGGCAAATTTACCCCCGCGCAGCGCGAAATCTACGATATCGTGCTGGAATCCTTAGAGACCAGCCTACGTCTGTATCGCCCCGGAACTTCCATTCAGGACGTCACCGGTGAAGTTGTGCGCATCATGATTACCGGTCTGGTGAAGCTTGGCGTATTGCGCGGTGACGTCGACCAGTTAATTACCGAGAATGCGCACCGGCCATACTTTATGCATGGCCTTAGCCACTGGCTGGGGCTGGATGTGCACGATGTTGGCGTTTATGGTCAGGATCGTTCGCGTATCCTTGAGCCAGGAATGGTGCTGACCGTCGAGCCAGGGTTATATATCGCGCCGGATGCCGATGTACCGGCTGCTTATCGGGGCATTGGCATTCGTATAGAAGATGACATCCTTATCACCGAAGACGGTAATGAAAATCTGACCGCCAGCGTGGTGAAGAAAGCGGATGATATTGAAGCCTTAATGGCTGCGGCGCGACTGCAATGAGCGTAATTATCGTTGGTGGTGGCATGGTCGGCGCGACGCTGGCGCTGGCCATTTCCCAGCTCAGTCATGGGACGCTGCCAGTTCATCTGATAGAAGCGAGCGAACCTGAAACTGACCGTCATCCTGGGTTTGACGCCCGGGCGATTGCGCTGGCGGCAGGAACCTGTCAGCAGCTGGCGCGAATTGGCGTGTGGCAGGCGATTGCCGATTGCGCAACGGCAATTAAAACGGTCCACGTCAGCGATCGCGGCCATGCCGGATTTGTTACGCTGGATGCGCAGGAATATCGTCTCCCGGCGCTGGGTCAGGTGGTGGAACTCCACGATGTTGGGCTGCGTCTGTTTGCGCTACTGCGTAAAGCGCCGGGCGTCACGCTGCATTGTCCCGATCGCGTAGCCAGCGTGTCGCGTACGCAGGGTCATGTTGAGGTCACACTGGAAAATGGCGAGTCCATTACCGGTCGCGTGGTGGTCGCCGCTGACGGTACACGTTCCGCGCTGGCTACCGCCTGCGGTGTGGACTGGCTGCAGCAGCCTTATGAACAACTGGCGGTAATCGCCAATGTTTCGACCTCCGTTCCCCACGATGGGCGCGCGTTTGAACGTTTTACGCAGCATGGCCCGCTGGCAATGCTCCCGATGTCTGATGGTCGCTGCTCGCTGGTGTGGTGCCATCCGCTGGATCAGCGCGATGAGATCATGGCCTGGTCCGACGAACGGTTTTGCCGTGAATTGCAAACCGCGTTTGGCTGGCGGCTGGGACGTATTACCCAGACCGGTAAACGCAGCGCTTATCCGCTGTCATTAACCACTGCGCTGAAGGCGATTACCCATCGTACCGTGCTGGTGGGGAACGCCGCTCAGACGCTACATCCCATTGCCGGACAAGGTTTCAACCTTGGTCTGCGCGACGTAATGAGCCTTGCTGAGACGTTAACTCAGGCGCAAAACTGCGCGGAAGATATTGGTGATTACGCAGTGCTGGCACGCTATCAGCAACGTCGTGAGCGCGATCGCGAAACGACAATTGGCGTAACCAACAATCTGGTGTATCTGTTTGCCAACCGCTGGGCCCCGCTGGTTGTTGGGCGAAATGCCGGGCTGATGGCGATGGAGTTATTCACACCCGCGCGCGATGCGCTGGCGGAGCGGACCCTGGGTTGGGTTGCGCGATAAATATGGCCTGTAAGCCGGATGGCGGCGTAAATGCCTTATCCGGCCTACGGTTTTGATTGTTCCGGTTTCCAGGAGTAAACAGTGCAAAGTGTTGATGTAGCAATTGTCGGTGGCGGCATGGTGGGACTGGCGGTTGCCTGCGGCTTGCAGGGCAGCGGGTTACGCGTTGCGGTGTTAGAACAACATGTTCCGCAGTCGTTGGCGGTGGATGCACCTCCTCAGCTTCGCGTGTCGGCAATCAATGCCGCCAGTGAAAAACTGCTTACTCGTTTGGGCGTCTGGTCAGATATCGCTGCCCGTCGCGCGTGCTGCTATCACGGTATGGAAGTCTGGGACAAAGACAGCTTCGGGCGCATTGAATTTGACGACCAGAGCATGGGCTACAGCCATTTGGGCCACATCGTCGAAAACGCAGAGATCCATTACGCGTTATGGCAAAAGGCGCAGCGTTCGCCGGATATTACGCTGCTGGCGCCCGCTGAAATACAGCAGGTAGCCTGGGGTGAGAACGAGGCATTTCTGACTCTGAAAGAGGGCACAATGCTGACGGCTCGCCTGGTGATCGGCGCGGATGGCGCTAACTCCTGGCTGCGTAATAAAGCAGACATTCCGCTCACCTTCTGGGATTACCGTCATCATGCGCTGGTGGCGACGATCCGTACGCAGGAAGCTCACGGCGCGGTTGCGCGCCAGGCGTTTCACGGCGAGGGTATCCTGGCATTCCTGCCGCTCAGTGACCCGCATCTGTGCTCTATCGTCTGGTCACTTTCTCCGCAGGAAGCCGAACGCATGCAGCAGGCAAGCGTTGATGAGTTTAATCAGGCGCTGAATATCGCTTTTGATAACCGTCTGGGCCTGTGCAACGTTGAAAGCGAACGGCAGACGTTTCCGCTAACGGGACGCTATGCTCGTCAGTTCGCCGCCCATCGTCTGGCGCTGGTGGGGGATGCGGCGCATACCATCCATCCGTTGGCGGGCCAGGGGGTTAACCTCGGCTTTATGGATGCGGCAGAGCTTATCGATGAGCTTAAGCGGCTACAACGTCAGGGCAAAGATATTGGCCAGTATCTCTATTTGCGTCGTTATGAGCGCAGCCGTAAGCACAGCGCAGCAATGATGCTGGCCGGTATGCAGGGCTTCCGTGAACTGTTTGCCGGCGAGAATCCGGCGAAAAAACTGCTGCGTGATATTGGTCTGAAACTGGCCGATACCCTTCCGGGTGTAAAACCGCAGCTCATCCGTCAGGCGATGGGGCTGAACGATCTTCCCGAGTGGCTACGCTAGCGTCCGTAAGGACAATCTTAAGAGTTTGAGACCCGTCACATTTTCCTCTCCCGGCCCTCGCGCCGGGATGCTTCTCTCATTTGAAATAATCTAATTCCACACCTTTTTTCGCATTAGTTTTTTTAATATCACGTTTTTTTCATAACGCCATTTTTGACATTTTTTCCATATTTAATGTGGTTTGATGCTGATTTTTTCTTCTCTATGCTGTTTGTTGTTCTGATTTTTTTGCGTACTTGTGGATTTTTATTCTGTCGTCGATCTGGCCATTTTTTGCCATAAGCTAATGTGATGGCTAATTTTGCCTTATGGTTTAGCGTCTGTTTCGGTGGTAAGTTCAGGACAAAGAGAACGTTTGCGTCGTAGCCCCTGGAGCGGCTGCGGTGCTGGGTTTCGTGGCGAAAATTTCACCGCGAAAGAGTTGGTAGCCCCGCTTATTCAACGAGGAAAAGATGGCTCAACAGACTCCTTTGTACGAACAACACACGCTATGTGGCGCGCGCATGGTAGATTTCCATGGCTGGATGATGCCACTGCATTACGGTTCTCAGCTCGATGAACACCATGCTGTTCGCACCGATGCCGGTATGTTTGATGTGTCGCATATGACCATCGTCGACCTGCGCGGCAGCCGCACCCGGGAGTTCTTGCGTTATCTGCTGGCAAACGACGTTGCGAAGCTAACGAAGACGGGTAAAGCCCTCTACTCCGGTATGCTTAACGCATCGGGCGGTGTGATAGATGACCTGATTGTCTATTACTTCACTGAAGATTTCTTCCGCCTCGTTGTAAACTCCGCCACCCGCGAAAAAGACCTCTCCTGGATTACCCAACATGCTGAACCCTACGCCATCGACATCACCGTTCGTGACGACCTGTCGCTGATTGCGGTGCAGGGGCCAAACGCGCAGGAAAAAGCAGCCACGTTGTTTACTGACGAACAGCGCCATGCGGTAGAAGGTATGAAGCCGTTCTTTGGCGTTCAGGCGGGTGATTTGTTTATCGCAACCACCGGTTATACCGGCGAAGCAGGCTATGAAATCGCCATGCCGAATGAAAAAGCGGCTGATTTCTGGCGTGCGCTGGTACAAGCAGGCGTCAAACCTTGCGGTCTGGGCGCGCGTGACACGCTGCGTCTGGAAGCGGGTATGAACCTGTATGGTCAGGAGATGGACGAAGGGATTTCTCCGCTGGAAGCCAACATGGGTTGGACCATTGCGTGGGAACCTGCCGACCGCGACTTTATTGGTCGTGAAGCACTGGAAATGCAGCGCGACAAAGGCCATGAACAGCTGGTCGGACTGGTGATGACCGAGAAGGGCGTGCTGCGTAATGAACTGCCAGTCCGTTTCACTGACGCTTCCGGTAACCAACATGAAGGCATTATCACCAGCGGAACATTCTCCCCAACCCTGGGCTACAGCATCGCGCTGGCGCGTGTCCCTGCGGGTATCGGTGAGACAGCGATCGTGCAGATCCGTAACCGCGAAATGCCAGTAAAAGTCACTAAACCTGTTTTTGTGCGTAACGGCAAAGCCGTCGCGTGATTCATCCTTTTTGGAGATTGATTGATGAGCAACGTACCTGCAGAACTGAAATACAGCAAAGAACACGAATGGCTGCGCAAAGAAGCTGACGGCTCTTACACCGTTGGTATCACCGAACATGCTCAGGAGCTGTTGGGTGACATGGTTTTCGTAGACCTGCCAGAAGTTGGCGCCACCGTCAGCGCGGGCGATGACTGCGCCGTTGCGGAATCCGTAAAAGCGGCTTCTGATATTTATGCGCCGGTAAGCGGTGAGATTGTCGCGGTTAACGACGCGCTCAGCGACTCCCCGGAACTGGTTAACAGCGAACCGTATGCCGGCGGTTGGATCTTCAAAATCAAAGCCAGCGATGAAAGCGAAATCGAATCGCTGCTGGATGCCACTGCGTACGAAGCATTGTTAGAAGACGAATAATGTTGTGCCGGATGGCGCTAATGCTTATCCGGCCTACTCACTGCAACGCGAATTATTTTGCGTATTCGTTTTCGCACGCGTAGGCCCGGTAAGCGTCAGCGCCACCGGGCAATTGAGTTAGAGACAATCACGATTCACTGCACGTTTCAGGAACCATCGCCCATGACACAGACGTTAAGCCAGCTTGAAAACAGCGGCGCTTTCATTGAACGCCACATCGGACCGGACGCCGCGCAGCAGCAAGAGATGCTGAATGCGGTTGGCGCCGAGTCGTTAAACGCGCTGATCGGCCAGATTGTGCCGAAAGACATTCAGCTCGCAACCCCGCCGCAGGTAGGCGAGGCGGCGACAGAATACGCTGCGCTGGCCGAATTAAAAGCCATCGCCGGGCGTAACAAGCGCTTCACGTCCTACATCGGCATGGGCTATACCGCCGTGCAGTTGCCACCGGTTATCCTGCGTAACATGCTGGAAAATCCGGGTTGGTACACCGCGTATACGCCGTATCAGCCGGAAGTCTCTCAGGGCCGTCTGGAAGCGCTGCTTAACTTCCAACAGGTCACGCTGGACCTGACGGGACTGGACATGGCCTCCGCCTCTCTGCTGGATGAAGCCACCGCAGCGGCCGAAGCCATGGCGATGGCCAAACGCGTCAGCAAACTGAAAAACGCCAACCGTTTCTTTGTGGCGGCTGATGTTCATCCGCAAACGCTGGATGTGGTTCGCACTCGTGCAGAAACCTTTGGTTTTGACGTCATTGTGGATGACGCTGAGAAAGCACTGGATCACCTGGATGTGTTCGGCGTGCTGTTGCAGCAGGTTGGTACCACTGGTGAAGTGCACGATTACAGCAAACTGATTGCTGAGCTGAAATCCCGTAAAGTTGTGGTCAGTGTCGCTGCCGATTTTATGGCGCTGGTTCTGCTGACCGCACCGGGCAAACAGGGCGCGGATATCGTTTTCGGCTCTGCGCAACGCTTCGGCGTACCGATGGGCTACGGTGGCCCACACGCGGCATTCTTTGCCGCCAAAGACGAATTCAAACGCTCCATGCCAGGCCGTATTATCGGCGTATCAAAAGATGCGGCGGGCAATACCGCACTGCGCATGGCGATGCAGACTCGCGAGCAGCATATCCGTCGTGAGAAAGCGAACTCCAACATTTGTACCTCACAGGTACTGCTGGCTAACATCGCCAGCCTGTATGCCGTTTATCATGGTCCGGTCGGTCTGAAGCGCATCGCTAATCGTATCCACCGCCTGACCGATATTCTGGCGGCTGGTCTGCAACAGAAAGGCTTAAAGCTGCGTCATGCGCACTACTTCGACACGCTGTGTGTTGAAGTGGCCGATAAAGCTGCGGTACTGGCGCGTGCGGAAGCGGCAGAGATCAACCTGCGCAGCGATATTCATAACGCGGTAGGTATTACGCTCGACGAAACCACCACCCGTGAAAACGTGGTGCAGTTGTTCAATGTTCTGCTGGGCGACAGCCACGGCCTGAGCATCGACACACTGGATAAAGACGTGGCGCTCGACAGCCGTTCCATTCAGAGCAGCATGCTGCGTGACGACGCGATCCTCAGCCACCCGGTGTTTAACCGCTACCACAGCGAAACCGAGATGATGCGCTATATGCACTCGCTGGAGCGTAAAGATCTGGCGCTGAATCAGGCGATGATCCCGCTGGGTTCCTGCACCATGAAGCTGAACGCCGCCGCCGAGATGATTCCTATCACCTGGCCGGAATTCGCTGAACTGCATCCGTTCTGCCCGCCAGAGCAGGCGGAAGGGTATCACCAGATGATCGGTCAGCTTTCCGAGTGGCTGGTAAAACTGACCGGCTATGACGCAGTCTGCATGCAGCCGAACTCCGGCGCACAAGGCGAATACGCTGGCCTGCTGGCGATTCGTCATTATCACGAAAGCCGTAACGAAGGCCATCGCGATATCTGCCTGATCCCGGCGTCCGCCCACGGTACTAACCCGGCTTCCGCACAAATGGCGGGGATGCAGGTGGTGGTAGTCGCCTGTGATAAGAACGGCAACATCGACCTCGACGATTTGCGGGCAAAAGCAGAACAACATGCTGCGAACCTTTCTTGCATCATGGTGACCTATCCGTCCACCCACGGCGTATATGAAGAAACGATCCGCGAAGTGTGTGAAGTTGTGCACCAGTTCGGCGGCCAGGTGTACCTCGACGGCGCGAACATGAACGCCCAGGTTGGAATCACCACGCCGGGCTTTATCGGCGCGGACGTTTCGCACCTCAACCTGCATAAAACCTTCTGCATTCCGCACGGCGGCGGCGGCCCGGGCATGGGACCGATCGGCGTTAAATCGCATCTGGCACCGTTTGTGCCTGGCCACAGCGTGGTACAGATTGAAGGGATGCTTACCCGTCAGGGCGCGGTGTCTGCCGCACCGTTCGGTAGCGCATCCATTCTGCCAATCAGCTGGATGTACATCCGTATGATGGGCGCAGAAGGTCTGAAGCAGGCAAGCCAGGTCGCTATTCTTAACGCTAACTACATTGCCAGCCGTCTGAAAGATGCCTATCCGGTGCTGTATACCGGTCGCGATGGCCGTGTAGCGCATGAATGTATTCTCGACATTCGCCCACTGAAAGAAGAGACCGGCATCAGCGAACTGGATATTGCCAAACGTCTGATCGACTATGGTTTCCATGCGCCAACCATGTCGTTCCCGGTAGCGGGTACGCTGATGGTGGAACCGACCGAATCTGAAAGCAAAGTGGAACTGGATCGCTTTATTAACGCGATGCTGGCAATCCGCGCTGAGATCGAGCGCGTGAAAGCCGGTGAGTGGTCGCTGGAAGATAACCCGTTGGTAAACTCGCCGCACACCCAGAATGAGCTGGTGAGCGAGTGGAACCACGGTTATAGCCGCGAAATCGCAGTCTTCCCGGCAGGCGTGGCGAACAAATACTGGCCTACCGTGAAGCGTCTTGATGACGTTTACGGCGACCGTAACCTGTTCTGCTCCTGCGTGCCGATGAGCGAATATCAGTAACTTTTCCGCGTAGTTAAACAATTTCCAGGCCGGGTAAGGCGAAGCCGCCTCCCGGCTTTTTCATATCTGGAGGTCTCTATGGGAATCGCACTTGTTACTGGCGGCAGTCGCGGTATTGGGCGAGCAACCGCGCTGCAACTGGCACTGGAGGGTTACACGGTCGCCGTTAATTTTCATCACAATATTCGTGCGGCAACCGAGGTGGTGAACAACATCGTCGCGGCAGGTGGTAAGGCATTTGCGCTGCGTGCGGATATCAGTGATGAAAGTCAGGTGCTGGCGATGTTTGAATCGATCGACCGTGAAGGGGAACCGCTGACTGCGCTGGTGAATAATGCCGGGATTTTATTTGAACAGACCACGGTGGAAAACTTAACTGCAGAGCGAATTAACCGCGTACTGGCGACCAATGTTACCGGCTATTTTCTGTGCTGTCGGGAAGCGGTAAAGCGCATGTCGTTTAAGCGCGGCGGTCAGGGTGGGGCGATTGTGAATGTCTCTTCGGCGGCATCACGGCTCGGTGCACCATTCGAATATGTTGATTATGCCGCTTCAAAAGGTGCGGTGGACACGCTCACCACCGGCCTGGCACTGGAGGTGGCGGCGCAGGGGATCCGCGTAAACTGCGTACGTCCAGGTCTGATCTACACTGAAATGCATGCGTCGGGTGGAGAGCCGGGAAGGGTTGATCGCGTGAAATCCATGTTGCCTATGCAGCGTGGTGGGCAGCCGGAAGAAGTCGCGCAGGCGATTTGCTGGCTACTGAGCGAGAAGGCATCTTACGTCACGGGCAGTTTTCTGGAGCTGGCCGGCGGGAAGTAGGGATTTAATGGCCGGATAGCGCTGCGCTTATCCAGCCTACGGGATCATACCTGTAGGCTGGATAAGGCGTTTACGCCGCCATCCGGCGAAAAATCACAGATTCTCGCCGTTGCTGGCGATCACCGCTTTATACCACTCAAAACTCTTCTTGCGTGAACGCGACATATCCCCAGTGCCGTCATCGTGCTTATTCACGTAGATGAAGCCGTAGCGCTTGCTGTACTGACCGGTGGTGAACGAAACGCAGTCAATGCAGCCCCACGGCGTGTAGCCCATCAGATCTACGCCATCATAGGTGACCGCCTTCATCATCTCTTCGATGTGGGCGCGCAGATAATCGATGCGGTAGTCATCATTGATGCTGCCATCTGTTTCCACTTTATCGTAGGCGCCAAACCCGTTTTCAACGATAAACAGCGGCTTCTGATAGCGCTCGTACAGCTCACATAAAGCATAGCGCAGGCCAACCGGGTCAATCTGCCAGCCCCAGTCGGACGCTTTGACGTGCGGGTTCGGCACGCTACCCTCAAAACCGGAAATGGCATCACCGCTACCGCCTTCCGCTTTCACCGCGTTGGTCATGTAGTAGCTAAATCCGAGATAGTCGCAGGTGCCTTCACGCAGGATTTGCTCGTCGCCGTCTTCCATCCTGATGTTAAATTCGCGACGTTCCCACTCGTTCAACACATAGCTTGGGTAGTAGCCGCGCAGTTGGACGTCAGTAAAGACGTAGCGTTCACGCATTGACTCCTGGGCGAACATGACATCTTCGGGCTTACAGGAGAATGGATAGAGCGGCACCATAGCCAGCATGCAGCCCACTTTCATTTCCGGGTTGATGCGGCGTGCGGCTTTCACTGCGAGCGCGCTGGCCACGAACTGGTGATGCAGCACCTGGTACATGGTCTCTTCCGGGTTTTCATGCTCGGTATACACCACACCGGAGCAGCAATAGCCAAACAACGGTGCGCGCCAGTTACGTTGGTTATTGATCTCGTTGAAGGTCATCCAGTATTTGACTTTGTGTTTGTAACGCTCAAAGACGACTTCAGCAAATCGAACAAAGAAATCAACAACTTTGCGATTGGTCCAACTCCCATACTGTTGAACCAAATGTAGCGGCATTTCGAAGTGGGAAAGGGTGATGACCGGTGCGATGTTGTATTTCAGTAATTCATCGAACATGTCGTCATAGAACTTCAGACCTTCTTCGTTCGGCTGGGTTTCGTCCCCATTGGGGAAGATACGGGTCCATGCGATGGAGGTACGGAAACATTTGAAGCCCATTTCGGCAAACAGCTTAATGTCTTCTTTGTAATGACCGTAAAAATCGACGGCTTCGTGGTTGGGGTAGTATTTACCGGGCACGACTTCCTGAGTGATTTCTCGTGGAACGCCGTGTGCCCCACCGGTCAGTACGTCGCAAATGCTGGGGCCTTTGCCACCTTTGTTCCAGCCACCTTCGACCTGGTGCGCCGCAACCGCGCCGCCCCATAAAAAATCTTTTGCTAAGGTAAGTTTTTTCATCTGCGCTCAGTCTCAAATTAATACAATCTGATTTTGAGTCTAACAAAGGAAACCTAAATGTCACGATATAACAAAATAGCATTAATGTGATTTGTTACATCAAAAAAACAGATTGTTTTTTTACGCTATTCTTTTCGCCAGTTTGCGGCCAAGCGATTCCAGAATATAAATAACGGGGATTTGCGTGGTTATATCGTATACCCCGGCAATGCGTGTTTGTGGAACGTGCCAGGAGAGATTAAAGTCGGCGAGTTTCGCCAGACGTGACTGTTCATGGCTGGTTACAGACAACACTTTACAGTGGTGCAAGCTGAACTGGCTGGCAAAACGCAGGATCTCCTCTGTTTCGCCGGAGACGGAAAGCACGATTGCCAGCGCGTTTCTGGCCATATCATTGGTTACCGGAAAATAAGGGTCGTCAATATGATTACTGAATTTTCCGAAGTTGGAGAAAAAACGCGCGCCGTATTTCGCAAGCGCTCCTGACGTTCCTGCGCCAACAAATATAATACGTTCGGAAGATAATATAATATCAACAGCCTGATCGAGCAGTTTATCGAATTCGTCGTTATTGACGCTTTTAAAAAAGCTGATAATTTCGCTGGCGCCGAAATTAGCCTGTTGCGGTTCATTCTGCTCTAAATATAATTTGAAGCGTACGCGAAATTCTGAGTAACCTTCACACTTAAGCTTGCGGCAAAAGCGCAGTACGGTGGTAGTGGAAACGCCCACGGCATCGGCCAGTTCGCGAATGGTCATGTACATGACTTTGTCACGATTTTTGATGACATAGTTGTAGACCAGCATCTCAAGATTGTTGAGACTGGCGATGGCAGCGTGGGAGAACATACTCACAATAGCAAAACTCACTCATCAGACTTCATCTACAGGGAATAATAACATGCAGCCAAATGACATCACTTTTTTTCAGCGTTTCCAGGATGACATACTGGCCGGACGCAAAACCATCACCATTCGTGACGAGTCCGAATCACACTTCAAAACCGGTGACATTCTACGGGTTGGGCGCTTTGAAGATGAGGGATACTTCTGCACGATTGAAGTTGTTGGCACCTCAACCGTCATGCTGGATACGCTGACTGAAAAACATGCTCAGCAGGAAAACATGTCGCTTGAAGAACTGAAACGTGTGATTGCCGAAATTTACCCGGATCAAACGCAATTTTATGTGATTGATTTTAAATGTGTTTGATTTAATGCGTACACTTGTTAGCTGAAAGATTAAAATTAATTATATGATTTTTATGAACTATTTATTTTAAGATAAATATTACGGCTAACAGGTGTTCACTGGAACCATTCTCAGTTACGCTAGAGGGGCAATAACGAAAGTGTTCGTTTCTCGGGAGTAAGCTATGGTTCAGAAACCATTAATCGCGCAGGGATATTCGCTGGCAGAGGAAATAGCCAACAGCATCAGTCACGGTATCGGGCTGGTGTTTGGGATTGTCGGGCTGGTGTTGTTACTGGTTCAGGCAGTGGATACCAACGCCAGCGCTATGGCGATTACCAGTTATAGCCTGTACGGCGGCAGCATGATCCTGCTGTTTCTCGCCTCAACTTTGTATCACGCGATCCCCCATCAGCGAGCGAAAGTCTGGCTGAAAAAATTCGACCACTGCGCGATTTATCTGCTGATTGCCGGGACCTATACGCCATTTCTGCTGGTGGGGCTTGATTCGCCGCTGGCACGTGGACTGATGATTGTTATCTGGAGCCTGGCGCTGCTCGGTATTTTATTCAAACTGACCATTGCGCACCGCTTTAAGGTTCTGTCGCTGGTGACTTACCTGACAATGGGCTGGCTATCGCTGATTGTGGTGTATCAATTGGCGGTTAAACTGGCGGCGGGAGGCGTGACCTTGCTGGCCGTTGGTGGTGTGGTGTATTCGCTGGGCGTTATTTTCTATGTCTGTAAGCGCATTCCATATAACCACGCGATCTGGCACGGCTTTGTACTGGGCGGCAGCGTTTGCCACTTCCTGGCGATTTATTTGTATGTTGGACAGGCGTAACCCTTGATTTCGGATGGCGGCTAACGCCTTATCCGGCCTACAAAATGTGCCTGTAGGCCGGATAAGCGTAGCGCCATCCGGCGTTAAGCTTTTACTCTTCCAGCGAATACGGCAGCGGCACAATATGCAGCGTTTTTGCGTCATCGCGAACGCGGAACACGCTGTCGGCTTCCATGTCGTTATTCATCACGACCTGCACCAGTATCTGGCCATCAGCGAGCTGTACTGCGGCGAGTACGGTACCAGTACGACGCCAGTTCTCACCCATTTTCAGTTCCAGATCTTCGCCAGCTTCCGGCACCCGGCTGGCCGTACCTGCCAGAGTCCACATGGCGCGTTTGTTGGCGCCGCGGAATTTGGCGCGCGCCACCATTTCCTGGCCGGTATAGCAGCCTTTTTTGAAGCTGATCCCGCCCAGAGCCTGCATATTGGTCGCCTGGGGAATAAACTGTCCGCTGTTGGCAGTATCAATGACCGGAATACCCGCTTCGATATCCAGCGCCAGCCACTGTTGACTGTTATTTAACTCCGCTTCGCCGCGCAGTTTCTCAACCAGGCTTTCCGCCGTTGCAACATCAACAATCAGCAGGAAACGCTCGGCAGGGTGTTCGAACCACAGTATTGTGGAAGCATCTTCGGTAATAACCTGTTTTTCGCTGTTCGGTAATTCGCTAAAGAGATTGGCCAGCGCCGCTCGTGCCTGGAATCCCGCTACGCCCAACAGAACACGCTCGTCGTCCGGCGCAATCACTACCTTCGAGAAGACCGCATATTTTTTCAGTTCTGTAAGCTGCGCATCGCGCAAGCTGCGGCGTTCAAGCCATGCAAAACCGTCACTGTTACGGAACAGGCGCAGATTGCTCCACATTTTACCTTTGGCATCACAATGGGCTGCCAGCACGTGCTGATGCTCGGTCATCTGGCTGACATCAGCCGTGACCTGACCCTGAATATACTTCTCACTGTCGACACCGGTAATGGTGGCGAGCGCCCAGTCATCGAGCGTCATTAGCGTCAGAGGTAAACGCGTTGACGCAAAAGGCTGGCGAGGAGGAAAAGATGTAAAAGCCATAATAATGTCCTGATTTGCTTAACGCAGTGATAATGACTAATGGTAAAAGAGCTATGGCCCATTGCAAGCGGTTTAAACAGGCTATTTGTGCCATATAGTAAGCTTTGCGAGGAGACATCCAAAAATGATGAATCCTTTGACTTAATGCGGTTTTATTTAGCGAATGTGCTTCCATTAGCTGATAATCCCGCAAAAGCGCGTGAAAAACACGTTACAATAGCCGGATACTTCGTTTTCGCGAGACAGGAAGAAGAACATGGATATTAATAATAAAGCACGTATTCATTGGGCATGCCGCCGCGGTATGCGCGAGCTGGACATCTCTATCATGCCGTTTTTCGAACATGAATATGACAGCTTAAGTGACGAAGAAAAACGTATCTTTATCCGTCTGCTAGAATGTGACGATCCAGATTTATTTAACTGGTTGATGAATCATGGGAAACCAGCTGATGCTCAGTTGGAGCAGATGGTGCGACTTATCCAGACACGGAATCGGGAACGTGGTCCAGTGGCAATCTGATTTACGCGTTTCATGGCGCGCGCAGTGGCTTTCGTTGCTCGTTCATGGGCTGGTCGCGGTATTTATTTTATTGATGCCCTGGCCTTTGAGCTACACCCCATTATGGATGGTTCTGCTCTCTCTGGTGGTGTTCGACAGCGTACGCAGCCAACGTAGAATTAACGCCTGTCAGGGCGAGATTAGGCTGTTGATGGACGGCCGTCTGCGCTGGCAAGGGCAGGAGTGGACTATCGTTAGCGCGCCCTGGATGGTCAAAACAGGCATGATGCTGCGTTTGCGTTCAGATACCGGGAAACGTCAGCATTTGTGGCTGGCGGCAGACAGTATGGATGAGGCTGAGTGGCGAGATTTACGGCGGTTAATGCTGCAACAGGCGAAGCAGGGGTAATGCCAACAAATATCTGATGGCGTGCCGCTTTAGGGCCTTAGGTTTGATGCGTGAGGTAAACCGGATAAGGCGTTCACGGCGTCATCCGGCAACACGCTTATCAGGACCAGTGTTCGGCCATTTCCCCAAGAATTTGCTCGCACCAGTTCTGGATGCGTTCATCGCTGAGATCGTACTGGTTCGTTTCATCCAGTGCCAAACCAACAAACAGCTGTCCATCAGCAATGACGGGTTTATCGCTGGTAAATTCATAGCCTTCGGTTGGCCAGTAACCGACAAACTTGACGCCTTTGGTGACCAGTTTATCGTGCAGCATCCCCAGCGCATCCAGGAACCATTCGCCATATCCTAGCTGATCGCCCATCCCGTAAAGCGCGACAATTTTGCCTTCCAGGTTGAGGTCGTCCAGTTGCTCCCAGACCGCTTCCCAATCCTCCTGAATTTCACCAAAATCCCAGGTCGGGATGCCCAAAATGAGCACATCATACTGCTCCATTAAGGTCGGGGAATCATCTTTGAGGTTGTGCAGTGTCACCAGTTCGGGACCCAGGATATCGCGGATTTTTTCTGCTGCCATTTCGGTGTAGCAGGTACTGGAACCGTAAAAAAGACCCATGTTCATGACGTAAACATCTCAATTCTGCTGTAGCGTTGCGGGTAGTGTAACAGAATCGCCGCAATCCCGGCACAATGAGGCATAATGCATCAAAAATGAGAGTGGAATAAGGGGCGCGAGTGGAACAGGATCTGGCGCGCATCGAGCAGTTTCTTGATGCCCTGTGGCTGGAACGAAATCTGGCGGAAAACACGTTAAGTGCGTATCGTCGCGATCTGACCATGCTTGTCGAATGGTTACATCACCGTGGCGTCTCGCTGGCGACGGCGCAGAGCGATGATCTGCAGGCATTACTGGCCGAGCGGATGGATGGGGGATATAAAGCCACCAGTTCCGCTCGCTTGCTCAGTGCTACGCGGCGCTTTTTTCAGCATCTTTACCGCGAAAAATTTCGCGAAGACGATCCCAGCGCCTCGCTTGCATCACCGAAGCTTCCGCAGCGCCTGCCCAAAGATCTCAGTGAGGCACAGGTGGAGCGACTGTTGCAGGCGCCGCTGATTGAGCAACCGTTGGAGCTACGCGACAAAGCCATGCTGGAAGTATTGTATGCAACGGGCCTGCGCGTATCTGAGCTGGTGGGACTGACAATGAGTGACGTCAGCCTGCGTCAGGGTGTGGTTCGGGTGATCGGTAAAGGCAACAAAGAACGCCTGGTGCCGTTGGGTGAAGAGGCGGTTTACTGGCTGGAAACGTATCTGGAACATGGGCGTCCATGGTTGCTCAACGGTGAATCAATTGATGTGCTGTTTCCCAGCCAGCGGGCGCAACAGATGACCCGTCAGACCTTCTGGCATCGTATTAAACACTATGCTGTGTTGGCGGGAATCGACAGCGAGAAGCTGTCACCGCACGTCCTGCGGCATGCTTTTGCCACGCATTTGCTCAATCATGGCGCTGACCTGCGCGTGGTGCAGATGCTACTGGGGCATAGCGACCTCTCGACAACACAAATTTATACTCATGTCGCAACGGAGCGCTTGCGTCAACTACATCAACAGCATCACCCGCGAGCGTGAGTGCTGACAGGAAAGGATAGGTTATGAAAAAACGTTTTATGATGTTCACCCTGCTGGCAACGGCGTTTTCCGGCATGGTACATGCAGACGATGCGGCGATTCGCCAGTCATTGGCAAAGCTGGGGGTACAGAGCACCGAGATTCAGTCTGCTCCGGTGGCGGGTATGAAAACCGTACTGACCAATAGCGGCGTGCTGTACGTGACTGAAGACGGTAAACATATTATTCAGGGACCGATGTATGACGTGAGCGGCGCAAGCCCGGTGAATGTTACTAACCAGTTGCTGATGAAGCATTTGAACGCGCTGGAAAAAGAGATGATCGTCTACAAAGCGCCGCAGGAAAAACACGTCATTACCGTTTTCACCGACATCACCTGTGGTTACTGCCACAAGCTGCATGAAGAGATGAAAGACTATAATGCGTTGGGGATCACCGTTCGTTATCTGGCCTTCCCGCGTCAGGGTCTGGAAAGCCAGGCCGAGCAGGACATGAAGTCGATCTGGTGCGCGAAGGATAAAAACAAAGCCTTTGATGACGCGATGGCAGGCAAGGACGTGAAACCAGCAACCTGCGATGTGGATATCGCGAACCACTACGCGCTGGGCGTGCAGTTTGGCGTTAGCGGCACGCCGGCGATTGTGCTGAGCAACGGCTATGTCGTGCCTGGCTATCAGGGCCCGAAAGAGATGAAAGAATTCCTCGACGCACATGCAAAACAAACCAGCGGTAAATAATTCGCGTGAAACAAAAGATACAACTTCGTCGGCGTGAAGCCGACGAGACAACCGAGCTACCTGATGACCTGCCGCCATTGCTGCGTCGTTTATACGCCAGCCGCGGCGTGCGCAGCGCCCAGGAACTTGAACGTAGCGTAAAAGGAATGCTGCCGTGGCAGCATTTGAATGGCGTCGAAAAAGCAGTTGAGATCCTCTATAACGCCTTTCGCGCGGGAACCCGCATTATTGTGGTCGGCGATTTCGACGCCGATGGCGCGACCAGTACGGCGCTCAGTATTCTGGCGATGCGTGCGTTGGGTTGCGGTAACGTTGACTACCTGGTGCCTAATCGTTTTGAAGACGGCTATGGCTTAAGCCCGGAAGTGGTGGAGCAGGCGCATGCGCGTGGCGCTCAGCTGATTGTCACCGTAGACAATGGCATCTCGTCTCACGCCGGTGTGGAACATGCCAGAGCGCTGGGGATCCCGGTGGTGGTGACCGATCACCATCTGCCAGGGGATACGCTGCCTAATGCAGAGGCGATCATCAACCCCAATCTGCACGACTGTGAATTCCCGTCTAAATCATTGGCAGGGGTTGGCGTGGCCTTCTATCTGATGCTGGCGCTGCGCACCTTCCTGCGTGACAAAGGCTGGTTTGATGAACGAGGCATTGCGCCGCCGAACCTGGCGGACTTGCTCGATCTGGTCGCGCTCGGCACGGTGGCCGACGTGGTCCCGCTGGATGCTAATAACCGCATTCTGACGTGGCAAGGATTAAGCCGTATTCGTGCCGGAAAGTGCCGTCCCGGCATTAAGGCGCTGCTGGAAATTTCCAACCGCGACCCACTTAAGCTGGCTGCCAGCGATTTAGGTTTTGCGCTGGGGCCACGGCTGAATGCCGCTGGCCGTCTGGATGATATGTCCGTCGGCGTGGCGCTGTTGCTGTGCGACAACATTGGCGAGGCACGCATGCTGGCCAATGAACTGGACGCGCTCAATCAGACACGCAAAGAAATTGAGCAGGGCATGCAGGCGGAAGCGCTGATCCTGTGTGAAAAGCTGGAGCGCAGTAGCGAGACGCTACCGGGCGGCCTTGCGATGTACCATCCTGAGTGGCATCAGGGAGTAGTCGGCATTCTGGCATCGCGCATTAAAGAGCGTTTTCATCGTCCGGTGATTGCGTTTGCTCCTGCCGGCGACGGTACGCTCAAAGGCTCCGGGCGTTCGATTCAGGGGCTGCACATGCGTGATGCGCTGGAGCGCCTGGACACCCTTCATCCTGGCATGATCCTCAAGTTTGGCGGTCACGCCATGGCGGCGGGCTTGTCGCTGGAAGAGGCGCAGTTTGAGCGTTTCCAGCAGCGTTTCGGCGAACTGGTAACCGAGTGGCTGGATCCCGCCTTGCTGCAGGGCGAAGTGGTGTCAGATGGCCCGCTAAGCGCCGCGGAGATGACCATGGAGGTCGCGCAAATGCTGCGTGATGCCGGGCCGTGGGGGCAAATGTTCCCGGAACCGCTGTTTGATGGACATTTCCGTCTGCTTCAGCAGCGTTTGGTGGGTGAGCGTCATCTGAAGGTGATGGTGGAGCCGGTTGGCGGCGGACCTCTGCTGGACGGAATTGCGTTCAACGTTGATACCAGTTGCTGGCCGGACAACGGCGTGCGCGATGTTCAGTTGGCCTACAAACTGGATATTAATGAGTTTCGCGGCAACCGTAGTTTGCAGCTAATAATCGATAATATCTGGCCACTTTAGCGTCACTAATCGCTATAAAAAAGGGCGTGGATTAGTTACAATCCCGCTCTTATAACCGCATTTTGACTAGTCCAATAAAAGAAATCAGACAATGTTTGAAATTAATCCGGTAAATAACCGCATTCAGGACCTCACGGAGCGCTCTGACGTTCTTAGGGGGTATCTTTGACTATGATGCCAAGAAAGAGCGTCTGGAAGAAGTAAACGCCGAGCTGGAACAGCCGGACGTATGGAACGAACCCGAACGCGCGCAGGCGCTGGGTAAAGAGCGTTCCTCCCTTGAGGCCATCGTAGATACACTCGACCAAATGAGCCAGGGCCTGGAAGATGTCTCCGGCCTGTTGGAGTTGGCTGTAGAAGCCGACGACGAAGAAACCTTTAACGAAGCCGTAGCAGAACTCGATACCCTGGAAGATAAGCTGGCGCAGCTGGAATTCCGTCGTATGTTCTCCGGCGAATATGACAGCGCAGATTGCTATCTCGATATTCAGGCTGGCTCCGGCGGTACGGAAGCGCAGGACTGGGCGAGCATGCTGATGCGTATGTATCTGCGTTGGGCCGAAGCTCGCGGCTTTAAGACTGAAATTATTGAAGAATCTGAAGGCGAAGTGGCGGGTATTAAATCCGTGACCATCAGAATTGCTGGCGAATATGCGTACGGTTGGCTGCGGACTGAAACCGGCGTACACCGTCTGGTACGTAAGAGCCCGTTCGACTCCGGTGGTCGCCGCCATACGTCGTTCAGCTCGGCGTTTGTCTATCCGGAAGTTGACGATGATATCGATATCGACATCAACCCGGCGGATCTGCGCATTGACGTTTATCGCGCCTCTGGCGCGGGCGGTCAGCACGTTAACCGTACAGAATCGGCGGTGCGTATCACCCACATCCCGACCGGGATTGTGACGCAGTGTCAGAACGACCGTTCCCAGCACAAGAACAAAGACCAGGCCATGAAGCAGATGAAAGCGAAGCTTTATGAACTGGAAATGCAGAAGAAGAATGCCGAGAAACAGGCGATGGAAGACAATAAGTCAGATATCGGCTGGGGTAGCCAGATTCGTTCTTATGTCCTTGATGACTCCCGCATTAAAGATCTGCGTACCGGGGTTGAAACCCGTAACACGCAGGCGGTGCTGGATGGCAGCCTGGATCAATTTATCGAAGCAAGTTTGAAAGCAGGGTTATGAGGAACCAACATGTCTGAACAACACGTACAGGGCGCTGACGCGGTAGCCGACCTTAACAATGAACTGAAAACGCGCCGTGAGAAGCTGGCGAGCCTGCGTGAGCAGGGGATCCCGTTCCCGAACGATTTCCGTCGCGATCACACCTCAGACCAACTGCATGCTGACTTCGACGCGAAAGAAAACGAAGAGCTGGAAGCGCTGAACATTGAGGTATCCGTTGCTGGTCGTATGATGACCCGCCGTATTATGGGTAAAGCCTCATTCGTTACGCTGCAAGATGTTGGCGGCCGTATTCAGCTGTACGTTGCTCGTGACGATCTGCCGGAAGGCGTTTACAACGAGCAGTTCAAAAAATGGGATCTGGGCGATATCCTCGGCGCGAAAGGTAAGTTGTTCAAGACCAAGACCGGTGAGCTGTCTATTCATTGCACCGAGCTGCGTCTGCTGACGAAAGCGCTGCGCCCGCTGCCGGATAAATTCCACGGGCTGCAGGACCAGGAAGCGCGTTATCGTCAGCGCTATCTGGATCTCATCTCTAACGATGAATCCCGCAATACCTTTAAAGTGCGTTCACAGATTATGGCTGGCATCCGCCAGTTCATGGTGGGTCGCGGCTTTATGGAAGTAGAAACCCCGATGATGCAGGTGATCCCTGGCGGCGCGGCGGCGCGTCCGTTCATCACCCATCATAACGCGCTGGATCTGGATATGTACCTGCGTATCGCGCCGGAACTGTACCTCAAGCGTCTGGTGGTTGGCGGCTTCGAACGCGTATTCGAAATTAACCGTAACTTCCGTAACGAAGGCATCTCTGTTCGTCATAACCCAGAGTTCACCATGATGGAACTCTACATGGCGTATGCGGACTACAAAGATCTGATCGAACTGACCGAATCACTGTTCCGCACGCTGGCGCAGAACGTTCTGGGAACCACCGAAGTGCCTTACGGCGAAGAAGTCTTCGACTTCGGTAAGCCGTTCGAAAAACTGACCATGCGCGAAGCGATTCAGAAATACCGTCCGGAAACCAACATGGCCGATCTGGATAACTTCGACTCTGCTAAAGCGATCGCTGAATCTATCGGCATCAAAGTTGAGAAAAGCTGGGGTCTGGGCCGTATCGTGACCGAGATCTTCGAAGAAGTCGCGGAAGCGCACCTGATTCAACCGACCTTCATTACCGAGTACCCGGCAGAAGTTTCTCCGCTGGCGCGTCGTAATGACGTAAACCCGGAAATCACCGATCGCTTTGAATTCTTCATCGGCGGACGTGAGATCGGTAACGGTTTCAGCGAACTGAACGATGCAGAAGATCAGGCGCAGCGTTTCCAGGATCAGGTTAACGCCAAAGATGCGGGTGATGACGAGGCGATGTTCTACGACGAAGACTACGTTACCGCTCTGGAACACGGTCTGCCGCCGACTGCGGGTCTGGGTATTGGTATCGACCGTATGGTTATGCTGTTCACCAACAGCCATACCATCCGCGACGTGATCCTGTTCCCGGCGATGCGCCCGGTTAAGTAAGATGTGACATGCCCGATGGCGGCTGATGCCTTATCCGGCCTACAACTCGTTATGTAGGCCTGGTAAGCATAGCGCCATCAGGCAATTAATTCCCGTTGGCAAACTTGCGCAGTAATTCTCGCGCCTTATCGTTTGAAGCCTGCATCACCATCCACGGGCTAAATGCCCACGGCGTTGCATCAATCCCGCTTAACACATCCTCAAGATTGCTCCACTGGTAATCCATCACTTCATCCGCATTTGGCTGTAGTTGGCTGGTAAGCTGCGCGGCATAGACCGGACAAACTTCGTTCTCCATAATTCCATTGGGATCCGTAGCGCAATAACGGAAATCCGCATATACAGAGGCGAGCGCGGTAATGTCTGCGCTCAGTTCAAAACGGGCGCGGCGGATAACGGCATCTTCGGTTGTCTCCCCCGACTGCGGATGGCCACAGACAGAGTTTGTCCAGACGCCAGGCCAGGCTTTTTTGTGCAGTGAACGGCGCGTCACCAGCAGTTGTCCCTGGTCGTTAAATATCCAGCAGGAAAACGCGAGATGCAAAGGGGTGTTGAAGGTATGGGCGGCATACTTTTCCAGCATGCCTGACGGTTTATTTTGCTCGTCCAGCAAAATGACATGTTCCCCGGCCATGACAACTCCTGAAAATAAAAAATGACCCGACACAAACCCGCCGGGTCATGCACTCAGGCCACTAGGGTAGCCCATAAATGGGACAAAGGCATTACCAAAACAAGCCCTGGCAACATGTTGGCGACCGGGAAAAGTTTAATGTTACAGATACGCAAACCGGTGGCCACCATCAGCAGTCCGCCAGCACAAGAGAAATCCGCCATCATGTCAGGAGTGATCATCGGCAGGATAATCACTGCCAGCATCGCCAGCGCCACCTGAATAAGGATTTGTGGGATGGCGATGGTCATAACCGCGTAGCCGAGAAGTGTGGCAAAAATCCCTGCGGTAAACAGATCGAGGATCGTTTTGATGTACAGAATTGATGGGTCGCCGCTCATCCCTTCGGTCATCGCCCCGAAAATCCCGGTGCCACTGGCGCAAAATAGTACCAGGATGGCGACAAATTTCTCTGTGAACTCTTCGTGACCCAGGCCATTAACTGGCGGCAGAACTTTGTTGATTAAACCGCGCGTGGAGCCAGCGGCTTTACCAATTCCTTTTTCCAGATGCAGCAATTCACCGAGAATGGCGCCGATCACCATTGCCAGCACCACTGCTGGCATATATTTCACTTTTAGTACCAGCGTGATACCAAGACCAACGGAGCAAAGCCCGAAAGTCATCGGCAGCGCCGTTTTCACACGCTCAGGGAGCTTGCCGCCCGCCATTGCGCCAACTAGCCCGCCAAGAATGACGGCGGAACCATTTACATATGGGCCGATTAACATTGAGAAATGTCCTGTTAAGTAAAATTTAGCTCGCCTTCACCCCAGCGGGGGATATTGTTGACCTCAAGGTCGAACAGATCGAGCGCACGATTAACGCTATGGGTGATGATGTCGTCCGCCGTTTGCGGACGTTGATACAGCGCCGGAACCGGCGGAAAGATGATCCCGCCCATTTCAGTTACTGCGGCCATATTGCGAATATGGCCGAGGTTCAGCGGCGTTTCTCTGGCCAGCAGCACCAGACGACGACGCTCTTTCAGCACCACGTCCGCCGCACGGGTCAGCAGGTTGTCCGTCAGGCAGTGGGCGATTGCGCCCAAAGAGCGCATGGAACATGGTGCGATCAGCATCCCCAGTGTTTTAAATGAACCGCTGGAGATAGCCGCCCCCAGATCCGCGATGGGATGTACCACGTCAGCCATCGCTGTCACATCGTCCAGGCGGTAATCTGTCTCCAGTTCGCAGGTTTTTTCTGCTCCTTTTGAGACCACCAGATGGACTTCAACGGGGTGTTGGCGAAGCAACTCCAGCGCCTTAACGCCGTACTGAAACCCGGAGGCCCCACTGATCCCAATGATGATGCGTGCTGTCATGGTGGTCTCCTTTACTCGAAATCCGGCAGGAAGCGCTTCACGTCCACATCTTTAAATTTGGAACGCTGGAAGTTGTGCTTCAGGTGGAATGGCACCGTACAGTCGAAAATGGTTTTGCAGGACATTCCCTGTTGCAGGATGCTCGGGCTGTATTCCGGCACCTGTGACGGATCGAGCGGGTGGCAACGAACGCCAGGGATCGTAATGGTGTCAACATCCCCCTGGTAGCGGGTTTGCATGGCCCAGAGAACGTCGTCGCTATCGAAAATATCTACATCCTCATCCACCAGGATGACGTGCTTGAGTTCCGGGAATGCAGAGAAAGCCAGTAGAGCAGCCTGGCGCTGCCGACCTTCATCTGTCGGAGAAGATTTTTTAAACTGCAGGACCGCCAGAAGTTTGCCACCGCCCGCCGAGTGGGCGAAAACATTGAGTAGTTTGCCCGGCATAGCGCGTTCTACCATATCCAGAATGCTGGCTTCAGTCGGAATACCGGCCATATTGACATGTTCTTCGCCAGGTCCGACGGTGGTGCGCCAGATGGGGTTAATGCGGTGAGTAACGGCTTTCACTTTGATCACCGGAATAGTCTCTTTCGCTTCGCCGGTATAACCCGGAAACTCAGGCATTGCGCGCCCGGTATGGGTATTCTGATCTTCGCGTACGCGTGCGTTTGGCAGCAGTTCGCCTTCAATGACGATCTCCGCATGAGCGATAGCTTTTTCGTTAATGGTTTTACACTGCACCATCTCAACGGCTTTGCCGCGCAGCGCGCCCGCAATGCTCAATTCGTTGAAGCCCAGTGGGGTGGTTGGCGGCTCAAAACAGGCGGCAATTTCAATCGCCGGATCCACGCCGATGCTGATTGAAATCGGTAGCGGCTGACCTGCGGCTTCTGCTTTCATGCGGAAAGCATCAATATGGCGACCAGGGGTCAGCCACATGGACAGTTCGTCGCGGCTCTGTACACACAAGCGGTGAATGGTGATATCGGATTCGTGAGTTTCCGGGTCTGAGGCGTAGCACAGGCCCATGGTAATATAGGGACCAGCGTCTTCTTCTGTATTGGTCGGAGCGGGTAATAGTTTACGCAGATCGAAATCGGCATCGCTCGCCAGATGCACCACTTCCTGACATTCCGCCGCGCCCTGAGTCATGACTGGCGCTATGGCGTTTTCCACAGAATCTTTCAGCAGATGCCCTAGTTTTGCTGGTTCGCACTGCAGAAAATGGCTGACGCGCTGGCGCGAACCGTTCAGGCCAATTGCCACGCTGATATCGTGAAATCCTTTGATTTTATTAAATACCATCACCGGCCCGTTCTTGCGGGTCGGGCGCTGGCAGGTTCCGCCCGCGCCCACATAACGATACACCCCAGAGAGTTCCGCGTGCGGGTCGACTTCGGTATCGGTTTCAACGTACTCGCCGGGAAGTGTTTTCAGTAGTTGGAGCGCAGAGCGTAAATCATGCACCGTTGAGGGAGATTTGTTATCAGTATTTGCCATGGGATGGTTCCTTCGGAAAAGATGTTTCGTTGTCTGCACAATATTTTCCGTGGCGCTTTTACACAAATACCGTTTACCGGATAGTTAGTAGATCAAAAAAGTTTATTTTAATGACCTGTTAAATAATGATTAATTAACATGAGATGTAGCGGGCTGGCTTTTTATTTTTTTGGGTAAGTGTGATACTGGCGATATGTTAAACCACGGGTGATGATGATGGATTTAAAGCGCTTACGGTATTTTTGTCGGGTGGTGGAACAAGGGTCGGTCAGCCAGGCGGCGAAATCGTTGAACATGGCGCAACCCCCCCTCAGCAAGCGGATTCAGGAGCTGGAAGAAGAACTTCAGGTCTCGCTCTTTGTTCGCCGTGGAAATCGTATTGAACCCACGGAAGCCGGTTTTTTTCTCTATCGCAAAGGATGTGAAATATTACGTCAGGTGGAGGATACCGCCAGGGAAACGACAGATATTGCACAAAAAAACAGAGCCGAATTAAGAATAGGTTTAACTCATCTCTACCAGAACTATTTTAAAGCACTGTTGATGGAAGTTTACCGACGTAATCCGGATACGGCGATCAATATTTCTGTTACCGACTCCAGCCATCTTGAGACATTATTAACGGAAGGGGGAATCGATATTGCTTTAATACAGCGTCCCTATCGCAGTGAAGGCTTTGATTATGTGTCGTTTGATCCGATTAAGCTGGTGGCGGTAATTAATAAAAAATGCCTGCCGGGCCCTCCTGCAAATCCCTATAACTACACTGCGCTGGCGGAGATGCCGTTGGTGCTGCTGCATCGGGCAAAGGATTCAGGGACTTACGAGATGCTGATGGATCTGTTTCGTAAATCCGGAGTAAGCGCAAAAGTGATCATGCATATTACGCAACCGGGGGTCATTCTCGACTGGCTGGAGTCCGGCCTTGAGGCTGCGACGTTATTACCGTCTTCGGAAGTCGATGCTGATAAACTTAGCCAATGTTACGTGGTAGACGTTTTTCCTTCGCCACAAATATTTTATCCTGCGCTGGTGAAATTACCCTCTATGCCTTATCTACCCGCGTTAATGGATATTATCGCTCAGGGATATCCGTTTAACCCTACCGATTGAAGCGTAGCGATTGGGGATCGTCCGGCTGGCTGGTATGATAATGACCTCTGATTTCGAGGTAAACGTTGTGTTGAGTGCAGAATGGCTGATGAATAAACGTTTTTATATCACGATAATGTTGGTGAGCAGCCTGATCCTGGCAGGGTGTTCCAGTTCATCTGATTCCGGTTCCACGTATACTGTGAAGCGCGGTGATACGCTGTACGCCATTTCACGCTCTACTGGCACCAGCGTTCGGGATCTCGCCCGTCTGAACAACATTTCCCCCCCTTATACCATTGAGGTGGGGCAAAAGCTGAAGCTTAACGGTGATGCGAAAACCAGAACAACAGCGCGTAAAGCAACCGCGAAATCCTCGAGCAAATCTTCTACCAAAACGACTGCCGTCAGACCGTCTTCTTCTGTACCTCAGTCGTCCTGGCCGCCGGTAGGACAACGCTGCTGGCAGTGGCCCGCCAGCGGTAAGGTGATTCTGCCTTATTCCACGGCGGACGGCGGTAATAAGGGCATTGATATTTCTGCTGCGCGCGGTACGCCGATTTATGCGGCCGGAGCCGGGAAAGTGGTCTATGTCGGCAATCAACTGCGGGGCTATGGCAACCTTATCATGATTAAGCACAGTGAGGATTACATCACTGCCTATGCGCATAATGACACCATGCTGGTGAACAACGGTCAAAACGTGAAAGCCGGGCAGAAGATCGCCACGATGGGCAGCACGGATGCGACGACGGTGCGTCTGCATTTCCAGATCCGTTATCGCGCAACGGCTATCGATCCGCTGCGTTATTTACCGCCGCAGGGCAGTAAGCCAAAATGCTGACGGTGAATTAATCGCCAGTCAGTCGGTTCGTCCCTTGCCAAGAAGAGCGTAAGGTTTATAATCCCTTACGCACTTCAATGCGGGCGTAGTTCAATGGTAGAACGAGAGCTTCCCAAGCTCTATACGAGGGTTCGATTCCCTTCGCCCGCTCCAGATTTCCTTTTCCTGAAGTCATCCCTTAGAAAAGTTAAATAGCCGCATCGACATCCGCTGGTAGTGTACTGTTCCCTTCCCCCAGAGCGCGTTGCAGCAAAACTGTATCCAGCCAGCGACCATGCTTGAAGCCAACGTCTTTCAGCGTGCCTATTTCTGTAAATCCGACCTGCTGATGAACTTTTAACGATCCCTGATTATTGCTGTCGCCGACCATGGCAATTAATTGTCGATAGCCATGCGTTTCGGCCCAGTCAATAACATGGCGCAGTAACGCACTTCCCGCCCCTTGACGCTGTGCCGCCGGGTCAATGTAAATCGAATCTTCGAGGGTATAGCGGTAAGCGTAGCGTTCACGATAACGAGTGAGATAACAATATCCGATGACCTTGTCTTCCTGCAGGGCGACAACCCACGGCAGCCCCAGACTATGAATTTTTTCCAGACGAGCCAGCATTTCGTGGGTATCCGGTGGGGCAGTTTCAAAGCTGCCAGTACCGTGAATCACGTGGTGTGCATAGATATCGCGTATGGCGGGGATGTGTTTTTCTTCTGCATTAACGATTTTCATTAGACCAGCTCCCATTGGCGTCTTTTTTCAGATTACCTGAAAGTCTGAAGGGAAGGTAAGCGCAAAAAGTTATGCTTCAATCACCAGTTCATAATGAAATTAGGCTTGTTAATTGTAAGGGTAAAGAATTGATTGTGGCTGATGCTGACGATAGCAAGTCAGGGTGATAAATAAAATGTTAAATAGGAAAACTGATAATTTCCCACACCGACATTGGCGGATGGGAAAATACTAACGTTCAATCATAAATTAATAAAGTACTTTAATATCATAATATTATCACTGTACCTAATTATTATTGCGGCTGTACCCTTAATTTTATTTCATCAACACTGCCTGCAACCTAAAAATACGTTATAGTGCTTATCTTGTTATCTGAGTACCTGTTATCAGAACTTTCTCTATCCATACCAAATAGTTACCATGCAAACAGTTACAGAGGGTAGTTATGTCATCCGGCAATAGTTAACATCGTCACATGACTTCTCCACGGGAAATTAATCTAAATCCAGAATTCAATCCCAAGAGTATTAGAATAACTTAGTCTAAAATCCTTTTTTTGCCTAAGCATTATCTTATTACATAGCCACGAACTACGCTGAGTGATAAAATTCTCGAGTTTATGCCTTCTTTCCAATGATTAGAGGACGAGGCACAGGTAGTCAATAAGACGAAAGAATTAATTGCTTCATAACCCTATTACGAAATAAGCGGCAGTGCGTCTTACATGGTCGGCAACCGTCAGGGATAGACTGTAACTTATTGAAAACGCTTATTTTCACTATGATGTAAGATATAAGGGCAGATATGTTAAGTATGCGTCGACATGCCAACTTCATTAAACGTTTTAAGTCTGTAAGCTGTTTATTTACGGCAAGCATTCTTTTCCCGATGCCAATCTTTGCAGCGGTATCAGATTATGACGCTTTGGTTATTGAAGCGCGGGGAGGTAATAGCGCACCGCTATTACGTTTCCTTGAGGATCAGGGAAAGAAAAGCGCGCTAACGCCAAATCAGGTTGCCGACTGGCTGCAAGTTTCCAGTTGGGTCGATAACAACGATAAAACCACAATTGAAATCTGGTGATGCTGCCAACTTACTGATTTAGTGTATGATGGTGTTTTTGAGGTGCTCCAGTGGCTTCTGTTTCTATCAGCTGTCCCTCCTGTTCAGCTACTGACGGGGTGGTGCGTAACGGCAAAAGCACCGCCGGACATCAGCGCTATCTCTGCTCTCACTGCCGTAAAACATGGCAACTGCAGTTCACTTACACCGCTTCTCAACCCGGTACGCACCAGAAAATCATTGATATGGCCATGAATGGCGTTGGATGCCGGGCAACCGCCCGCATTATGGGCGTTGGCCTCAACACGATTTTCCGCCATTTAAAAAACTCAGGCCGCAGTCGGTAACCTCGCGCATACAGCCGGGCAGTGACGTCATCGTCTGCGCGGAAATGGACGAACAGTGGGGATACGTCGGGGCTAAATCGCGCCAGCGCTGGCTGTTTTACGCGTATGACAGGCTCCGGAAGACGGTTGTTGCGCACGTATTCGGTGAACGCACTATGGCGACGCTGGGGCGTCTTATGAGCCTGCTGTCACCCTTTGACGTGGTGATATGGATGACGGATGGCTGGCCGCTGTATGAATCCCGCCTGAAGGGAAAGCTGCACGTAATCAGCAAGCGATATACGCAGCGAATTGAGCGGCATAACCTGAATCTGAGGCAGCACCTGGCACGGCTGGGACGGAAGTCGCTGTCGTTCTCAAAATCGGTGGAGCTGCATGACAAAGTCATCGGGCATTATCTGAACATAAAACACTATCAATAAGTTGGAGTCATTACCTTGAAATCTGGCAGCAGTATCGTGGACAGATGAATGTACCTGCCCGGGGCAAAGTCGCCGCTGCACGAGCATATCGCAACCAGAAGAACTGGAATGATTCTTTAGCCATCTGGGAAAGCGTTTTACAGGAAGAGCCTGATAACGTAGATGTACGTACCGGCTGGATAATGACGTTGGCGGATGCTCGCTACAATCAGCAAGCCCTTACTGAAGCGAATAAATGGGCGCAGGCGCATCCCGGGGCTGATTCTGATGCGCTACTTGCCTATGTCTACCATTCGCAGGGAAAAAACTGGGATGCATTGTTAGTTGCCAGCCAGGCGGATGACGTCGATCCAGGCAACAAAAATGCAAAATCCACATTACTGTCTGCGCTGTCAGCAAACCGCGTTTCCGGGCCCGCCTTAAATATGGCAGAGGTGGTACCAACTGCCGATCCGGTGAAGCGTCGCCTTGAGCTTGATGCGGCGGCTGAAATGGTACGTTCCTCTTATACCTCTGCGCGTAATGAAGAAGAGCGTTTTATCGTGGCCGATAAAGCGCTGGCCCGTTATGACCAGTTGCTGACTGCCTGGAAAGATGAGCCTTCTGCGCAGAATGATGTCCGCCGGGCCAGAATTGACCGCATGGGCGCCTTGCTGGTCCGTAAACGCACTTCTGAAGTGATTAGTGAATACGAATCGCTGTCTGCGAGCGGCGAGGTGCCAAACTACGCAAAACGCTGGGTAGCATCGGCATGGTTAAGCGAACGGCAGCCGGAAAAAACCGAAGCGATGCTGATGAGCATCTACTATCCGAACGGACCGATTCCGGTTACGCCGCTCGGTCCTGAGGATCAACAGGATCTGTTCTACGCGCACATCGATAATGAAAACTTTGATGCAGCTAAAAAACAGGTCGATGCGTTAATTAAAGACAGCCCATATCTGCGACGCATCTATGGTTCGCCAACGCCGCAGCCAAACGATAACTGGCTGCTGGGACAGTCGCTGCTGACGCAATATCATATCGCTGCCAATGAACTGCCGGAGGCAGAAAAACTCGCAGAGCATCTGGCGCGAACAGGCTCGGGTAACCAAGGGCTGCGCATATCCTATGCTTCTGTTCTTGAAGCCCGTGGACTGCCGCATGCGGCGGAGAAAGAGCTTAAACTGGCGGAAGTGATTGAGCCCAGTAATCTGGAACTGGAGCGTCAGCAGGCCTATGTGGCGCTGGATCTCCAGGAGTGGAAGCAGGCCGATGAACTGACGGATGACGTTATTGCTCGCAGTCCGGATGATGAAGCGACGCTGCGCCTCGCACGCATGCGTGATGTGCATAAAATGTCGGAAGTACGTATTAGCGGCACGCAGGGGATCTCGTCCGATAGCCCGGTCAGCGGTAAGAATGATTTCAACATCAACACGGCCATTTACAGCCCGCCAATTAATGACAACTGGCGACTGTTTACCGGATTCAACTTCGCGACCGGCGAGTTTGAGGAAGGGAAAGGGATTAGCCGCGATCTGGCGGCTGGTGCGGAATGGACTTCCCGTGATTACTGGGCCGAAATGGAAGTGTCTGGCCGAAACTATGGCGATGGGCAGAAAATAGGCGGTCGTCTTTCCGCTTGGCATGATTTCAACGATAACTGGCGCGTGGGCGGTTCGGCCGAGCGTCTTTCGCGCAACACGCCACTGCGCGCGCTGCGTAGCGGCGTATATGCCAACAGCGGCGATTTGTTTGTTCGCTGGTATCAAAACGAACGACGTGAATACCAATTGTCGTTTGCCGCATCACATTTCTCGGATGGTAACGATCGCATCGAATATGGGCTGAGCGGAAAAGAGCGCATGTGGACCACGCCGCGCTTTACGCTGGACTTTACCCCGGGTATCGGTGGGAGCACCAACACTAAAGAGAATGTGCCGTATTACAACCCTAAGAGTGATTTTTCCGTTGTGCCAGGCCTGAGCGCGGAACAGGTTCTTTACCGCCATTATGACACCGTGTGGACCCAGCAAGGCATAGCCGGAGTGGGTGGCTACTGGCAGCAAGGTGAAGACGTTGGCGCTATCGTTCAGGTGGGATATGGACAACGGCTCAAATGGAACAACGTCGTAGATGGCGGGGTGATGCTGGTTTGGGATAAACGCCCCTATGACGGTAAACGTGAGCGGAATATCTCCCTCGCTTTCGATTTAAATGTCAGGTTTTAAGGATTGTTCATGCTGAAAAGATGCCTGTGGCTTAGCGCATTAATCGCTGGCTGGTTGATGATTACCGCGTGCAGTAGCGCGCACAATACAACGCCTCGCTATGTTCCTCCCGCAGAGAGAACGCCGTTGACGGCAGATCATCCATGGCCGAAAAACAGCTTCCTGGTGCTCGGCTATCATGATGTTGAGGATGGCGCCGCCGACCAGCGCTACCTCTCCGTGCGCACCAGCGCGTTGAGCGACCAAATGGCCTGGCTGCGTGATAATGGCTATAACCCGATTAGCGTGCAGCAAATTCTGGACGCTCATGACGGTAAAATTGTGTTGCCGGAAAAAGCGGTCTTACTCACCTTTGACGACGGATACAGCAGTTTTTATACCCGCGTCTGGCCGCTGCTGAAAGCCTACAACTGGCCTGCGCTCTGGGCTCCAGTGGGCAGTTGGGTTGATTCTCCAGCCAATAAAAAAGTCGATTTTGGCGGCTTAATGACGGCGCGAGATAAATTTGCCACCTGGAAGATGGTCGAGGAAATGGGCAAATCGCCGTTGGTGGAAGTGGGGGCGCACACCTGGAACTCGCATTTCGGCGCTGAGGCGAACCCGCAAGGAAGCAAAGAACCTGCGGTGGCGAATCGCCTTTACGATAAGAAAACCGGGACTTACGAAACCGACGAACAGTACAATCGTCGCATTAATACTGATATCTCGCTGATCACCAATAAGATTAAATCGGTAACCGGGAAATCGCCGCGCGCGTGGGTGTGGCCTTATGGTGCGGCTAACGGCACCACCTTAAACCTGGCCAAAGAACATGGCTATAAGATGGCCTTTACGCTCAATGAAGGGCTGGCGAACGCTGCGTTTCTTGATGATATCCCGCGTGTACTGATCTCTGATAACCCGTCTCTCAAGCGCTTTGCCAGTCAGGTCGCTCAGGTACGTGAACCACAAACGATGCGTGTGATGCACGTCGATCTGGATTACGTGTATGACAAAGATCCTGCCCAGCAGAAGCGAAACATCGACAAGCTGATCCAGCGTGTTTATGACATGCGTATTTCTCATGTCTTCCTGCAGGCGTACGCCGATCCTAAAGGCGACGGGAATATTCGCGAACTCTATTTCCCTAACCGCTGGCTGCCGATGCGTGCCGATCTCTTTAACTATATCTCCTGGCAGTTACAAACGCGGGCCGGGGTGACGGTATATGCCTGGATGCCGGTACTGGCTTTCGACCTCGATGCTTCCATTCCACGCGTGACGGCATGGGATCCGAAAACAGGACGCACTGCGATCAATCACGAGAACTATGTGCGTCTGTCTCCCTGGGACAGCGAAGCGCGTAAACGTATCACTGAAATCTATGAAGACCTGGCGAAGCATGCCAGCTTCAAAGGGATTTTGTTCCACGACGATGCTTTCCTGACGGACTTTGAAGATGCGTCACCGGAGGCGTTAGCCGCCTACCGCGCCGCAGGGCTTCCGGGAAGTATTGAGCAAATCCGTAGCAACCCTCAAACCTTCGAACGCTGGACGCGTCTGAAAAGTAAGATGCTGATCGACTTCACCAAACAGTTGACCCGCTCAGTGCGCAATATTCGCGGTCCGCAGGTGCAAACTGCCCGCAATATATACGCCATGCCGGTACTGGAGCCTGAAAGCGAAGCCTGGTTTGCGCAAAACCTGAATGATTTCCTCAATACCTATGACTGGACGGCACCCATGGCGATGCCATTCATGGAGCAGATCCCGGCTAATGATGCCAATGCCTGGCTCGACAGATTAGTCAATGCCGTTGCACAAACGCCCGGCGCGCTGGACAAAACCGTGTTTGAACTGCAGGCACGAGACTGGCGTAAATCCGGGGACGAGGCAGAAATCAGTGGAAAACAAATAGCCGAATGGATGCGCCAACTGAAACTAAGTGGTGCAGGTAACTACGGCTATTATCCGGATGATTTCATCAGCGACAAACCTGAGATGTCAGAGATTCGCTCGACGTTCTCCTCATACTGGTACCCGCAAAAATGACCGATCGCATTATTGCTTTCCTGATACTTTGCCTGATGTTCAGCCTGCCGTTTGGCGTGGCTGTCATCTTTACAGGTGAAGTCATGTTGAACTTCGTCTTCTTCTGGCCTTTATTCATGTCTGCATTATGGATAAGCGGCGGGGTCTATTTCTGGTTTTATCGTGAGCGTCACTGGAAATGGGGAGACGATACACCGCCACCGACGCTGGAGGGAAATCCGCTGGTTTCCATTTTGATCCCCTGCTTTAACGAAGGGATCAACGCGCGGGAAACCATCGGCGCTGCGATGGCACAGCGCTACAAGAATATCGAAGTGATTGCCATTAACGACGGTTCAACGGACGATACGCACGATGTTCTGGAACAGTTGGCGATTGAGTACCCCAGCCTGCGCGTCATTCATCTGGCTGAAAACCAGGGCAAAGCGCTGGCGCTCAAAACGGGCGCGGCCGCTGCGCGCAGCGATTACCTGGTGTGTATTGATGGCGATGCGTTACTGGATCGTGATGCCGTGGCGTATCTGGTCGCTCCGCTGATCCAGTTCCCACGCGTTGGGGCGGTAACCGGCAACCCGCGTATTCGCACCCGTTCCACGCTAATCGGTCGTGTGCAGGTCGGTGAGTTCTCTTCCATTATCGGCTTAATTAAGCGTACTCAACGAGTCTATGGTCAGATCTTTAGCGTCTCTGGCGTAGTTGCGGCGTTTCGTCGTCGCGCGCTGGCCGAGGTGGGGTACTGGAGCCCGGACATGATCACCGAAGACATCGATATCAGTTGGAAACTGCAGTTGCGCCATTGGTCGATATTCTTTGAGCCGCGCGCGCTGTGCTGGATCCTGATGCCTGAAACGTTAAGAGGGCTGTGGAAGCAGCGCCTGCGCTGGGCGCAAGGCGGGGCGGAGGTGTTTATTGTTAACATGCGCCGTCTGTGGTCGTGGGAGTTCCGTCGCATGTGGCCGCTATTTTTCGAGTTCTGCTTTTCTACCACTTGGGCATTTGCCTATGCGATCAGTATCGTGCTGTTCCTGCTGGGACTGATGATCCCGATGCCGGACTCGCTGTATGTTCAACATCTGTTCCCGCCAGCCTTTACCGGACTTATTCTCGGCGTGGTCTGCTTAATACAGTTTGCGATAAGCCTGATGATTGAACGACGCTATGAAAAAGGCATTGGCGCCTCATTGTTCTGGATAATCTGGTTCCCGGTGGTGTACTGGCTGTTGAGCCTGTTTACCACGTTGGTGTCATTCCCGAAAGTGATGCTCAAACGCAAACGCGGCAGGGCGCGCTGGGTGAGTCCTGACCGTGGAATAGGGAGGATCGAATCATGAGTCAGCCGCTGATCTTTACGGAGCGGCGTCTGCTGCCGCGCATCATTGACGTTCTGTTAACGATTTTTGCCTGGGTTGGATTTTTATACTTAATCTACAAAGGGCTGATTACGGCCCTGGCGCATTCACCGTATATGGGCGTGCGTCCCTTTTTCACCACGCTGGATACGGTCACGTTTTACATCCTTGTCGCGCTGGTCAACGGACTGGTGCTGATCGGCTGGGCGAAATACAACCAGTTTCGTTTTCGGGTGGAGCGTCGCAGTCGCAGACCAGGACTGGAAGACCATGAGCTGGCGGAAAGTTTACGTATTACCCGTGAACTGGTTATAGAGTTGAACAAAGCGAGGGTGCTGACGGTCCATCACCATGAGAATGGCGAAATCAGTCATATCGATGTGGACAAGCACATCGCCGATAACCGCCTGCCGCCGCCGACGCCTGCAATGCTGGAATATTTGCCGCCGGAGCGGGAGCCATCGTTACAGAAAAGGCCCGAGTGATATTTCTGCTACCCGCCACTTCCTTCAGCCTCGCATCGGTCTATGATTAGACTCAGACAATAAAAAATGCGAGGTAATGTCGTGGAAAAGGAACTACTGGAGGCAGGTTACCGGGCCTATACCGGCGAGAAGATTGACGTCTACTTCAACACGGCGATATGTCAGCATTCAGGAAACTGCGTGCGGGGAAGCGCGAAGCTTTTCAATCTGAAACGCAAACCCTGGATAATCCCCGATGAAGTGGATGTCGCGACGGTTATTAAGGTCATCGATACCTGTCCAAGCGGTGCGCTGAAATATCGCCAGAAATAAGTGAGGGAACCATGGAAATTCTTGCAGGCCACAACAAATTTTATGTCAACGATGCTGAAGGCAATCAGGTTGCCGAGATTGTCTTTGTGCCGACGGGCGAGCATCTGAGCATCATTGAACATACCGATGTTGACCCCAGTCTGAAAGGTCAGGGCGTCGGCAAACAGCTGGTGGCGAAGGTGGTGGAGAAAATGCGCGCTGAAAATCGCAAAGTGATTCCGCTGTGTCCGTTTGCCAAACATGAATTTGATAAAACCCGCGAGTACGACGATATTCGCGCCTGAAGTCTGATTTCCGCCGGGTAGCCTTATCCGGCATATCACTCCCGATGCAACAAATCCTGATAAATGCCCGTCAGTACCCCTTGCGGGCCAAACTCTTTTTTAATCCACTGAGTGACTCGACCGGTTGCCGAATGCTGGGTTGCCAGCAGCATCCGTGAATCCTGACGCGGATTGTGGATCTGTCGCGTGACCAGCAGCGACTTTTCCATTGCTTCGCGTACCATATAATCCGGTAAAAAACCGATGCCTTCGCCCAGAATTTGGCACTGACATTTGGTATTAAAATCTGGAACCAGAATCGACTCCTGGCCGTGTAACAGCCACCCGACCTTTTTGTTAATGGTGTGGGCGGTGTCTTCCACCATAATGTTCGGATACAAACGCAACTGGCTCTCAGAAATCGGTTCAGGCATAAAAGCCAACGGATGATCCGGGGCAATGGCAAACGACCAGCGAATAGCGCCGATCTCGGTATAATCAATCCCGCCGCCGTCCAGTAACGTATCGGGCGCGCCAATGGCGATATTGGCAAGGTTGTTGATGATCGAATCCCAGACGCCGTTATACACCTCGGTGGTGACGGTTATCTGGCAGGTAGGGAACTGTTTCTTGAGTACCTGCAGTAGCCGCGCCGTATGCTGTGGGGTGTACAACAACTGGTTAATACAGATGCGCACCCGGGCTTCAATACCCTGAGCGATGGTATCAATGCTGCGCTTAATCGCGTGGAAGTCGTTGAGCAGGTCGGAGGCCTTGCGAAACAGATAGCGACCAGACTCGGTCAACTCAATGCTTCGGGTGCTACGCGTAAACAGCACCACATCGAGCCCCATCTCCATGCGTTTAATGGTGTAGCTAATAGCCGATGTGGTTAAGCCCAGCTCCTCCGCAGCCTTGCTGAAGCTGCTGTAGCGGGCAGCCATGGTAAATGCCAGCAGATTTTCCTCGGTAAAAATGGAATTCATCTTTTCTCCTCTCAGGCTACCAACACGCCCCGCCGCATAATGATTGTTGAATGTATTTGTAATCCTTATACAGAGCAATCAGTTTTGAACAGAATTTAACACTAGTTTTACATTTGATTTGAAGGCAATCACACTTCTGCATATTAATTGCAGGCCGCTATCCGCGCAGCATACCGCTTGATTTACCCGACTATTCATGAGTGGCAAAAAACGCCCCAGCCATAAGGGAAAGATTGCACTACAGCACGCTTTGCTCTCATTGTTAAATTTTATTCAATAATTGACGCGCTTACGATGAATGAAATTTAAGCGGATGTTATTCTCTACACTCTGTTGCTATTCTCAGCTTATCGGATATTTAGAAAGTCTAAAAAACTGCAGGAGAGCAATTATGTCAGAGAAAGAACTCATTACTGAATTTCTGCTGGCGGCAGAACAAGGTAATGCCGATGGATTAAAATCCTGTCTGGCAAAAAATGTGGATATTAATGCCACGAACCGCCAGGGACGTACCGCCATTATTATTGCCAGCCTGAATAAGCATTATGACTGTGTTTCTTTATTGATTGCCGCCGGTGCCGATATTAATAAACAGGACCAAACCTGTTTTAATCCTTTCCTGATTAGCTGTCTGACGAACGATTTAACGCTGCTGCGTACCGTATTACCTGCTAACCCCGACCTTAACTGCCTGAGTCGTTTTGGCGGCGTAGGCATTACGCCAGCCAGTGAAAAAGGTCATGTGGAGATCGTGCGCGAGCTGCTGCTGCGTACCGATATCAATGTCAACCATACCAACTTCGTGGGCTGGACGCCGCTTCTGGAAGCCATTGTGCTTAATGATGGCGGCGCGAAGCAGCAAGAGATCGTCAAGCTGCTACTTGACCATGGCGCAAACCCACATATGACGGATAAATACGGTAAAACCCCGCTGGAACTGGCGCGGGAGAAAGGTTATCACGAAATTGCCGAGCTGCTGATTGCCGCCGGAGCCTGACAGAGGAGCGCCGCTATCGCTACGCCATCACGGCGATGCGTACAGGCGCTAACCGCAGATAGCGCGTTTCTCGCTTTCCGGGGGACGGGGCAAGTTGAACAGGTTTTTTCCCGCGCGGTGAACCTGTTGATACCTGACCAGCAGCGACTGTTGACGTTGCTGAGTGAAGGTTGTGATAACGCGCCTAATAGCTGTCGACTGGCGCTGACGCATTGCGCGAACCTGTTTCTCCCCGGTGAGCAGGTCAGATTTACCGAGTCGGGGATAGCCGTTGGCAAAGATAAATGGATAGAGACCTCTGGTTGCCTGCCGTGGCGCATACCACAGTGGGCACCAGATGCAGTCACCCTCGCCGCAGTCCACTGGCAGCGCTGGGAAGAGGTAATCCGCCAACAGTTAAGCAGCGACGACACATTATTTTTGTATCAGGGGGATAATCCGTTTTATCAGGAAATCACCCGTCAATTACTCAACCGCCGACAGACACTAATAGCGGCGCTATATACGGGAGTAAATATTTCAACAGCGGCCAGCCATTTAATTGGTCTGGGAATTGGCCTGACGCCATCATCCGATGATTATTTAGTGGGCTTAAGTGCCATTTTATTAATCCCAGGACATCCGCTGGAGAAATATCGTGGAGATTTTTTAGCGGCATTACAATGCGCCGGAAATAATACGACGCTACTTAGCAAAATAACGCTCGAAGAAGCTTTGCATCAACGTTATCGGGAAAGCGTCGTGCGGCTGCTGCAGCATATTATTACTGAGCAACAACCCGTTTCTACGCAATATATTACTGACATTAAAAATATCGGCTCAAGTTCTGGCTGCGACATGCTGTATGGCATGGCGGACGCCTGCGCCCTGAGCCACAGGTCCGGAGGGAATTATGTCGATCAGGATAGTTGTTAAAAAGAACACGTATTTTGATTCCGTTTCACTGATGTCTATCTCCACACGCGCCAATAAGCTCGATGGCGTTGAGCAGGCATTCGTGGCGATGGCTACGGAAATGAACAAGGGCGTGCTGAAGAATCTCGGCCTGCTGACGCCTGAACTGGAAGAGGCGAAAAGTGGCGACCTGATGATTGTCATTAAAGGCGCCAGCGAGGCGGCGAACGACCAGACATTGGGCGCAATTGAAGATCTGTTTACGCATAAAGAGCAGGGCGGCCAGCATGAAGCGCGCTATGCCACGCTCGCCAGCGCGAAAAAGCATGTTCCTGACAGCAATCTGGCGGTGATCTCGGTCAACGGTTTGTTTGCGGCGCGTGAAGCGCGTCAGGCGCTGCAAAATAACCTCAATGTGATGCTGTTCTCTGACAACGTTTCTCTTGAGGATGAACTGGCGCTAAAACAGCTGGCGCACGAAAAGGGGCTGTTGATGATGGGGCCAGACTGCGGAACCGCCATTATTAACGGCGCGGCGCTGTGCTTTGGCAACGCGGTACGTCGCGGCAACATTGGGATTGTGGGCGCATCCGGCACTGGCAGCCAGGAACTGAGCGTGCGCATTCATGAATTTGGCGGCGGGATTTCCCAACTGATTGGCACCGGTGGTCGCGATCTGAGTGAGAAGATTGGCGGCCTGATGATGCTTGATGCGATTGGCATGCTGGAAGCCGATCCGCAAACCGAAATCATTGCGCTTATCTCTAAACCTCCTGCCCCAGCGGTGGCGCGCAAGGTGCTGGAGCGTGCGCGCGCCTGCCAAAAGCCAGTCGTGGTGTGCTTCCTCGGACGCGAAGCCGCGCCTGCGGATGAACAAGGTCTGCAGTTTGCACGCGGTACCAAAGAAGCGGCGCTGAAAGCGGTGCTGCTGACCGGCGTGAAAAAAGAGAGCCTGGACCTGCATCCGCTCAACTGGCCGCTGATTGAAGAGGTCCGCGCCCGCCTGACCCCACAGCAAAAGTACATCCGTGGCTTATTCTGCGGCGGCACGTTGTGTGATGAGGCGATGTTTGCCGCCATGGAAAAACACGCGCAGGTTTACAGCAACATTCACCCCGATCCGGCGTTCCGCCTGAAAGATCTCAACCGCAGCGTGGCGCATACCTTCCTTGATTTCGGTGATGACGATTTTACCAACGGTAAACCACACCCGATGATCGATCCCACCAACCGTATCAGTCGTCTGCTGCAGGAGGCGCGCGATCCTGAAGTGGGCGTGATCGTGATGGATTTCGTGCTTGGATTTGGATCGCATGAAGATCCGGTCGGGGTGATGTTGGACGCGATCGTTGAAGCCAAAGCGATCGCCGCCGCAGAGGGTCGTCCTCTGGAAATCCTCGGCTATGTGCTGGGAACCGATCTCGATACGCCGTCGCTGGAAAAACAGTGCCAGATGCTGACCGATGCCGGGGTTATCTGGGCGAGCAGTAGTACCAACACCGGATTGCTGGCGCGTGAATTTATCTGTAAAGGGGAGGAAGCCTGATGAGCCAGACACTGTTTAACCAGCCGCTGAACGTGATTAACGTCGGCATCGCGATGTTCAGCGATGACCTGAAAAAACAGAACGTACCGGTAACCCAGCTTGACTGGACGCCGCCGGGCCAGGGCAACATGCAGGTGGTCGCGGCGCTGGACGACATTGCTGATTCGCCGCTGGCGGACAAAATCGCGGCCGCTAACCAGCAGGCGCTGGAGCGCATCATCCAGTCACATCCGGTGCTGATTGGTTATGACCAAGCCATCAACGTGGTGCCGGGCATGACCCGCAACACCATTTTGCACGCCGGCCCGCCGATCCGCTGGGAAAAAATGTGCGGCGCGATGAAGGGCGCGGTAACCGGGGCGCTGGTGTTTGAAGGGCTGGCGAAAGATCTGGATGAAGCCGCCGAACTGGCCGCCTCGGGGGAGATCATCTTCTCTCCGTGCCACGAGCATGACTGTGTTGGCTCGATGGCGGGTGTGACGTCAGCGTCGATGTTTATGCACATCGTGGAGAACAAAACCTACGGCAACCGCGCATATACCAATATGAGCGAGCAGATGGCGAAGATCCTGCGCATGGGGGCGAACGATCAGAGCGTTATCGATCGCCTGAACTGGATGCGCGATGTGATGGGACCGATGCTGCGTGATGCCATGAAACTGGCGGGCGAAATCGATCTGCGTCTGATGCTGGCGCAGGCGTTGCACATGGGCGATGAATGCCATAACCGTAACAACGCCGGGACGGCGCTACTGATTCAGGCGCTAACGCCGTGGATCATCCAGACCGGTTATCCGGTTGCGCAGCAGCGCGAGGTATTCGAGTTCGTCCTCAGCAGTGATTACTTCTCCGGGCCGACCTGGATGGCGATGTGTAAAGCCGCGATGGACGCTGCACACGGCATTGAATACAGCACCGTGGTCACGACGATGGCGCGTAACGGCGTCGAGTTCGGTCTGCGCGTCAGCGGGTTGCCGGGGCAATGGTTTACCGGTCCGGCGCAGCAGGTGATTGGCCCAATGTTCGCGGGCTATAAGCCGGAAGATTCCGGGCGCGATATTGGCGATAGCGCGATTACCGAAACCTATGGCATTGGCGGTTTTGCCATGGCGACGGCGCCTGCCATTGTGGCGCTGGTCGGCGGTACGGTCGAGGAGGCGGTCGATTTCTCTCGCCAGATGCGCGAAATCACCCTCGGTGAAAACCCCAACGTTACCATTCCGCTGCTCGGTTTTATGGGCGTACCGACTGCTATCGACATTACGCGCGTGGGCAGCACCGGCATTTTGCCAGTGATCAACACTGCCATTGCGCACAAAGATGCGGGGATCGGCATGATCGGCGCCGGAATCGTCCACCCGCCGTTCGCCTGTTTTGAAAAGGCGATCCTCAACTGGCGTGACCGCTACTGCTAATAACAACAACCGGGGCTAACGGCGTTAGCCCCACAGTAGCAAAGCGCAAAACGTTGCTTACCTGCAGGGCTGGGCGATCTCCGCGATCGCAAACGATGCTTAACCTGTTAAGGATATTCCATGAACAGCATAAAACTAGAATGGAAACGTGGTGACTGGGCGGCTTACTTTGGGCTGATGACCAACAACCTGACAAACCTGCTGACAATGATGGGGCTGCTCATTTTTGTCGTCGGGATCCCAACCGAAATAGTCTATGGCCGCATTGCGCCTGCCTTTGGCCTGGCGGTGCTGGTGGCCAGCGTCTGCTACGCCTGGTTTGGCCTGCAAATGGCAAAACATACCGGACGTAATGACGTAACGGCGCTGCCGTCCGGGCCGAGCGCACCGTCGATCTTTACCGTGACCTTCCTGGTGCTGATGCCGGTTTATCAGCAAACCAAAGATGCCAACTTCGCCATCCAGATTGCGCTGGTATGGTGCTTTGTGGAAGCGTTAATCCTGGTGGGCGGCTCCTTCCTGGGCGAGACCATCCGCAAGATGATCCCACGAACGGTACTGCTCTCTTGTTTATCCGGCCTGGGCCTGCTGCTGTTGGCGATGAACCCAATGCTGCAGGCATTTGAAGCGCCAACCGTTTCTTTCATCGTCCTGCTGCTGATCTTTATTAACTGGTTCGGTAAGAAGCCGATTTTTGCCCGCATTCCTACCGGTTTGCTGCTGCTGATTGCCGGGACGGCCCTGGCGTGGATCTCGGGTTTGCAAAGCCCGGAAGCGATTAAAGCGTCGATGTCTTCTTTTGGCTTTAACCCGCCGGAAATTCATGTCGACAGCTTCCTGCAAGGGCTGCCGCACGCGCTGCCGTATCTGGCGTCTGCGGTGCCTCTGGGTCTGGCGAACTACATTTTTGACCTCGAAAACATAGAAAGCGCGCACGCCGCAGGCGATGAGTACAACACCCGTAAGGTCATGATGGCGAACGGTTTTGCCTCCATGCTTGGTTGCATGCTGGGCAACCCGTTCCCGGTGACCGTGTATGTCGGCCATGCAGGCTGGAAGGCGATGGGCGCCAGCATTGGTTACACCCTCGCTTCAGGCATCACCATGTTCCTGGTACCGCTGTTTGGTCTGGGGGCGTTTATGCTCGCCATTATTCCGATGACCGCGATAGTGCCGATTTTGGTGTTTATCGGCGTGGTGACCGCCAACCAGGTGGTGCGAGAAACGCCCAAAGTCGAGGTTCCCGTTATCTTCATCTGTCTGTTCCCGTGGATCGCTAACTGGGCGCTAACCATCGTTAATAGCGTGATGGGCGCGGCTGGTACGTCAGCCGGTAAGCTCGGTAGCGACCTGCTGCACAGCAAAGGCGTCTATTACGACGGGCTGGTGCATCTGGGAAGCGGCGCGCCGCTGGCCAGCATGCTGTGGGGCTGTGTCGCCATCTTCGCCATTATGAATAAGCCACTGCGTGGGGCGATTGCCGCCGCCTTTGGCGCACTGCTGTCGCTGTTTGGTGTGATCCACTCCCCGGCGGTCGGCTTTGCAGAGGGCAGCTCAATGATGTTTGTGCTGGCCTACCTGATGATGAGCGGCATGTTTGTCCTCAAGCATGTGCTCGACAGCCGTGAAGCGGTGACTGCGCCTGAGCAGCAACCGACAAAATCCACCTGAATCGCCTGCAAGCGGAAGATGACACTATGAAAGAACTTGTGGTCGTTGCCATTGGCGGCAACAGCATTATCAAAGATAACGCCAGCCAGTCGATTGCGCACCAGGCTGAAGCGGTGAAAGCGGTGGCGGATACGGTGCTGGAGATGCTGGCATCGGACTACAACATTGTGCTGACGCACGGTAACGGACCGCAGGTGGGGCTGGATCTGCGACGGGCGGAAATCGCGCATGAGCGTGAAGGTTTGCCGTTGACCCCGTTGGCAAACTGTGTCGCCGATACCCAGGGCGGCATCGGTTATCTGATCCAACAAGCGCTGAACAATCGTCTGGCGCGGCGCGGCGAGCAGAAAGCGGTCACCGTGGTGACCCAGGTGGAGGTCGACAAAAACGATCCGGGCTTCGCGAATCCAACCAAACCTATCGGCGCATTCTTTAACGCAGCCCAGCGCGATGAACTGCTGCGGGTCAATCCCGGCTGGCGCTTTGTGGAGGATTCCGGGCGCGGCTACCGTCGGGTGGTCGCTTCGCCAGAGCCGAAGCGCATCGTCGAAGCGGAGGCGATTAAGGCGCTAACCCGGCAAGGCTTTGTGGTGATTGGCGCGGGCGGCGGCGGGATCCCGGTGGTGCGTGGTGAGCAAGGTGATTACCAGAGCGTGGACGCGGTGATTGACAAAGATCTTTCCACAGCGCTGCTGGCTCAGGAGATTCACGCCGACATTCTGGTGATCACCACCGGCGTTGAGAAAGTGTGTATTCACTTTGGCAAACCTGAGCAGCAGGCGCTGGATACGGTGGATGTCGCCACGATGACCCGCTACATGCAGGAAGGACATTTCCCGCCGGGCAGCATGCTACCCAAAATCGTTGCCAGCCTGACATTCCTGGCACGCGGCGGTAAGCGAGTGATCATCACCACGCCGGAATGTCTGCCCGCCGCACTCCGCGGCGAAACGGGTACCCACATTGTCCATTCCTGAGAGGAGATACGAATGAAAGAAAGTAACAGCCGCCGCGAATTTTTAAGCCAGAGCGGAAAAATGGTGACCGCTGCCGCGCTGTTTGGCGCGGTGGCCCCGGTCGCGTATGCTGCTAATCCTGTCGGGAACACCTGCGGGTCGAAGAGCACAATGACGATTAACGATAAACACTATTACCTGGACAACGTTCTGCTGGAAGCCGGGTTCGGGTACGAAAATTCGGTGGCAGTCCATACCCGTACCGCGCTGCAAACCATCGAAATCCAGGACGGGAAAATCGTTGCGTTGCGCGAGAATAAGCAGCATCCGGATGCGACACTGCCGCACTACGATGCGGGCGGCAAGCTGATGCTGCCCGCTATGCGCGACATGCACATCCACCTGGATAAAACCTTTTATGGCGGTCCGTGGCGCTCACTGAACCGTCCGGCTGGCACCACTATTCAGGATATGATCCGCCTGGAGCAAAAGCTGCTGCCTGAACTCCAGACTTACACCCAGGAGCGCGCGGAAAAGCTTATCGATTTGCTGCAATCCAAAGGTACCTCGATCGCCCGCAGCCATTGCAACATCGAACCGGTTTCCGGGCTGAAAAACCTGGAAAACTTGCAGGCGGTGTTGGCGCGTCGTCAGCCGGGTTTTGCCTGTGAAATCGTGGCATTTCCGCAGCATGGCCTGCTGTTATCAAAATCTGAACCGCTGATGCGTGAAGCGATGCAAGCGGGGGCGCATTACGTTGGCGGTCTGGACCCAACCAGCGTGGACGGGGCGATGGAAAAATCCCTCGACACTATGTTCCAGATTGCGCTGGATTACGATAAAGGCGTGGATATTCATCTGCACGAAACCAGCCCGGCGGGCGTGGCGGCGGTGAATTACATGGTGGAAACGGTAGAGAAAACGCCGCAGTTGAAGGGCAAACTGACCATCAGCCACGCTTTCGCGCTGGCAACGCTGAACGAACAGCAGGTTGACGCGCTGGCGACTCGTATGGCGGCTCAGCAGATTACCATTGCCTCGACGGTGCCGATTGGCACGCTGCATATGCCACTCAAACAACTGCGTGACAAAGGCGTGGAGGTGATTACCGGGACCGACAGCGTGATTGACCACTGGTCGCCGTACGGGCTGGGAGACATGCTGGAGAAGGCGAATCTGTACGCGCAGCTCTATATTCGCCCCAACGAGCTTAACCTGTCGCGCGCGCTGTTTCTTGCCACCGGCGATGTGCTGCCGCTAAACGATAAAGGTGAACGCGTGTGGCCGAAAGCGCAGGATGAAGCCAGCTTTGTGCTGGTGGATGCCTCCTGTTCGGCAGAAGCGGTTGCCCGCATCTCCCCCCGCACCGCGACCTTCCATAAAGGACAACTGGTGTGGGGGAATGTCGCAAGCTAGTCTGGATTTACGCGCAGCGGCAACTGCTGCTGCGCACTCTGCTCGTTAACCGACGATCCCCATATAGCCGTGAATGCCCATATATAAGCCGACCATCGCAATGAGCGCACTGGAAAAATAAGGCGCTTTGCGTGCCAGCGTATTAAATCCACTCCAGCGTTTGGCCGCCTGCTGTACGCTGATTGCTGCGCCCACACCCACCGTCACCAGCGTCAACGCCAGTCCTAGGCTGAAGCACAGCACCATAGTCGCGCCCAGCGTGAAGGCTTTGAGCTGGATGCATATCAGCAGCACCGTAATGGCGGCTGGGCAAGGGATAAGCCCGCCGGTCAGGCCGAACAGTAATATTTGGCCGTTGGTGACCTCTTTGCCCGCAAAGCGGCGCTGAATATCAGTGGCATGCGCCCGTTCGTGGGCATCCTGATACTCTTTTGAACCCTCGCTCAGCCCTGCCAGCGCGGCATGGTCATGATCGTGTTCGTGGTGATGATGGTGATGATCATCATCGTGGTCATGATGGTGGTGGCGATGATGATGATCGTCATGATCATGGTGATGCTCATGATGCGTCCGGGCCAGCCAGTTCTGCTCTCCCTGCCAGGTGCGCCAGAACATCCAGAATGCAGTGCCGAGAATAATAATCGCCGAGACAAACTGCAGCCAGGGCTCAACGGCCTGGGCGGTAAACGCTTTGCTGATATACATCCCGCCCAGTGCTATCAACCACACCACGGCGGTATGCGAGAGTGTAGCCGCCAGCCCCAGCATCACCGCCTGTTTGATGGTGCCTTTAATGGCAATAATAAAGGCCGCCATCATCGTTTTCGAATGTCCCGGTTCCAGACCGTGTAACACACCCAATAAAATCGCGCTGGGAATGAAAAACCAGGCATTGCCTTGCTGAAGAAGTGTAGAAAACTCACCCATGAGAATGATTCTTAGTTGTTTAATTTTGCCCGATTCTACTCCCCCCCAGTATGAAATACTACCCCCCAGTAGAATGTCGATGGTATTGTCGCTACGGCAAGACGTTAAAAAGGTAAAGCTATGTCACATACGATCCGCGACAAACAAAAGCTGAAAGCCCGAACCAGCAAGATTCAGGGGCAGGTAGCGGCGTTGAAAACCATGCTGGATGAACCGCATGAATGCGCGGCAGTATTGCAGCAAATCGCGGCGATCCGCGGTGCGGTAAACGGGTTAATGCGTGAGGTGATTAAGGGGCATCTGACCGAGCACATCGTGCATCAGGGCGATGAAATAAAGCGCGAAGAAGATTTGGATGTGGTCCTGAAAGTACTGGATTCGTATATCAAATAAGTCAGTTGAACGGCTCATCCACGTTCAATACCGTCAAGTTAAGCATGTAGGGTGAATATGTGATTCTTGCTCAGGGTTCCGTTCACCTCAGCAGTGTCATTTATCTGAAGCATCGATACCCGTGAACGTGTAAAGGGCGTTCTTCGCCACGCCCTTTACAATCCCGGCTCCTGGCGGGAAAATTGCCGCTCCGCGGTCCCCTCCGCTCATTCCTCCAGGCTACCGGGCCGGGCGCGAGGTAGCGTCCTTGCAAAGCGCGCCCTGATCCAGCATCCATGCTGGCTCTCCCGGCCTTACGGAAACACGTCGGCAATTTTCAGCCGGACCAGCCCACACCTGACCATTTGCGTTTTTTGTTTAAACAGCAAAACAGATTTAACTGGAAGTCAGAGCGTTGAAGCGATGACTCCGGTCCGGCTGAAAATCGATGAGTTGTTGACGGCTGACCGGGGCTGTCCGCAGGGATGCGGACAGAGGGGACGGCCTGCATGGACGCAGGCTCCGCCCCGACCCGACAGGCAGACGGCATAAGACGAATGAATCGCGTAGCGACGATTTTCCCGCCGGGAGCCTGGGTTGCAAGGGAGGCGGCGGTGAGCCTCCCTTGCACGTTCACAGGAATCGGTACTTCAGAGAAACAATGAACATGAGGTGAACGGAACCCTTTCTCTGAGATAGCATGTTCATTACTTCCGCTAACACAGGTTGATACTTTCTGAAACTGAGTCGTTAAATGAGCGGCATCGCACCCAATTTCAGGAGAATGAGCCGTTAACTATACGTTCTAGCCAAAAAACATCACAGATACACACAGCAACCCGACAATCAGAGTGATCAGATTACCCACTGAACGGTACGGCTTTAACGCCGGAATCAGATAAGTGGAGAGAGTCGGCATGATAAACAAAATCATGGCGATGAGTGGCCCGCTAATGGCGTAAATCATTGAAATCGCATTAGGATTAATGCAGCAGACGATAAACGTAATGGCCGAAACTAACATAATGGACAGGGCGCGGTTAAAAGCCCGGCTTTTCTTCACGCCCACCTGATGCAGCGACGTTTTTACCACTTCTGTTGCCCCTTCAATCACGCCAAAGTAGGTGCCAAGGAACGATTTTGACATCGCCACAACGGCGACAATAATCCCGGAAATCGACAGCCATGCCGGTGCGTTTGGCATCATCGATAACGCTGACAGAATGGTCACGCCTTCATTTTTCGCGTCTTCGATATAGTTTGTTGGAATCGAAAGCAAACAGCTGAAGACGAAAAACAGTACGCTCAGGCAGATGATGACGTAGGCGACCTTCATGATTTTTTTGCATTTACCCATGGCCTGCTCGCCGTATTTCTCACGTCGGTCAATGGCGAACGTTGAGATAATTGGCGTATGGCTAAAAGCGAAAACCATCACGGGAATAGAGATCCAAACCTGATGAAGCGTGTGCTGATCGAAAGACATCTGGCCGGTGAGCAGCGTTGGCTGCCAGCTTCCGGTCAGGTAGAGCGAAAGGAACAAAAAGTACGCGATGAGCGGGAATACCAGAAAGCCCATAACCCGAATGGTGGCTTGTCGGCCCATCAGAAAAATCAGGTTCAGTACCAGCACCACGCCGAGACTCACCAGCACGCGAACACGCAAATCGATGGCGATATGTTTTGCCAGCTGTTCGGTGAGTGAATTGGTTATCGCCACGGCGTAGATCAGCACGACGACAAAGAAGGCAATAAAATAGAGAGTGGTGATCAGGTTACCGATCTTCTTGCCGTAGTAATGGGTGACTGCACCGGTGATGCCTTCGCCTGCTGACGTTTTTGACGACAGGATAAACTGGCACAGCGCCTTGTGTGGCCAGTAGGTTAAAGGCCAGGCCACGAGGGCGGTGATAAACAGCACCACCGCGCCTGCAGAACCCAGCTGTATGGGGAGGAAGAGGGTTCCTGCGCCGACGGCAGTCCCATATAGTGCGAAGCTCCAGAGAGTCTCTTCTTTTGACCAAATTTTCGACATTATTTGAACGTATCAACTATAAAATAAACAAAAAGAAGCGCAATTTACCACAAATGAGAGGGGCTGGGGGAAGTGTGAACAAGCGGGCTGGTGAATGGATGAATAGCCGGAATTAAGATAATTCCGACTATTTATTGAATTATCAGGCAGTAACGCGCTGCTGGCGGCGCTTCATCATGCGCTCGCGTAATGTGTCATACGCCCAGTTATAGAACATGGTGTACGGCAGGAAGAACAGGAAGAAACCTATTTCCAACGTGAATGCCTGAAGCAGGCTGACGTTCAACACATAGGCCACGATGCTCACCCCGATCACAATAAACCCGCTCTCGAAGCCTAAGGCGTGAAAGGCGCGAACTTTAGCCGTACGTTTTACCCGATGCGACGGCCATAAGCGGTCAAACAGGGCGTTATAAATGATATTCCAGATCATCGCCGTGGTAGCCAGAATAATGGTCAGTCCGCCCATTTCCAGCACCGAACGCTGCATCAGCCACGCGGTAGTCGGCGCAAGGATCGCGGTGGCAATGCCTTCAAAACAAACGGCATGAAAAATTCGCTCTACTAACGAGCGGCGCTGGACTGTATCGTGTTGCATAACCTCAAACCTTCTTTGATGCCCGGATAACGGAATGGTGGCAATTTTATCGTTTTATGTGATATCTAAAAGATAGTATCCATCGATGAAGTAGATAGTTCATGCGTTACTCTCCTGAAGCGTTAACGGCATTTGTAGAGACCGTTTCCTGCGGCTCATTTTCTGCGGCGGCCCGACGGCTGCGTAAAAGCCAGTCCACTATCAGTACGGCTATTGCGCATCTGGAAGCCGATCTCGGTTTTGCGTTGTTTGACCGATCCTCCCGTCAGCCAACGCTGACCGAAGAAGGTAAACGGGTGCTGGGCTATGTGCAGGCAATTTTGACGGCCAGCGAACGTCTCGATGAGGCGGCAATCTCGCTGTCGGGTGAGACGGAAGCGCGCCTGACCTTCGTGCTTTCGGACACGCTGCACCCGGATGTGCTGGAAGAACTGATGGTGCAGTTTGACCGCAAGTTTCCGCATACCGAGTTTGAATGTCTGATTGGTGAAGATGAAGACGTGATCGATCTGCTGCAAAAAGGGCGCGCGCAGGTCGGATTGATTGAGGCAAGAGAGGATTACCCGACCGACATGGGCGTGACGCGGCTGCCGATGCAATCCTGGATGGGGCTGTACGTTGCGGACGCGCATCCGCTGGCGAGTCAGGAAAAACTACAATGGGAACAACTCCACACTTGGCGCGAACTGCGCCTGAATACCTACCTGGAAAGCGGTACTAACGTGGCGCGCGGACCGGTCTGGTCAGCGCCTAACTATTTGTTGTTGCTGAGTATGGCGGTTCAGGGATTCGGTTGGTGCGCGCTCCCTTGTGCGCTGGTGGAGGAGTTTGCCGCAGAAAAACCGCTGGTTCAGCTACAGGTGCCCGGCTGGCCAAAGGCTATCTCTATCGATCTGTTGTGGAATAAGAAATCACCGCCTGGCGTGGCGGGAAGTTGGCTGCGCGACCATTTACAGCAGAGTGGTGTTCAGATGACCAATAAATGATACGAAATTCCTTTGTGATAAAAATCACCATTTTTAAACAACTTTGATAACTACTTTTAACAATCATCTACTATTGCGGTGTTATTTTGCGCTGAGGTAGTGATGAAAGAGGTTGTGATAGTCGGGGCGTTAAGGACACCGATCGGCTGCTTCCAGGGAACGCTGGCGCGCCACTCTGCCGTTGAGTTAGGCAGCATGGTGGTCAGAGCGTTGCTGGAACGCACGGGCGTGGATGTTCACGCCGTGGATGAAGTGATCCTCGGGCAGGTGCTTACCGCAGGTGCCGGGCAGAACCCGGCCCGTCAGTCCGCCATCAATGGTGGGCTACCTAATACCGTTTCCGCCATCACCATTAACGATGTTTGCGGTTCGGGGCTGAAAGCGCTGCATCTGGCGACCCAGGCTATCCAGTGCGGTGAAGCTGACATTGTGATTGCCGGCGGGCAGGAGAATATGAGCCGTGCGCCGCATGTCCTTACCGATAGCCGCACTGGCGCACAACTGGGGAACAGTCAACTGGTCGACAGCCTGGTGCATGACGGTCTGTGGGATGCTTTCAACGATTATCATATGGGCGTCACTGCGGAAAACCTGGCGCGGGAATATGGCATTAGCCGTGAATTACAGGATGCCTACGCGCTGCACTCGCAACACAAGGCTCGGATGGCTATCGACGCCGGACGCTTTAAAGATGAAATCGTGCCGGTGGTGACCCAGCGTAATGGCCAATCATTCGTAGTGGATACCGATGAGCAACCGCGTACCGATGCCAGTGCGGAAGGGTTGGCGCGTCTGGATCCTACCTTCGACCGGCTCGGTTCGGTCACAGCGGGGAACGCCTCATCCATCAACGATGGCGCCGCCGCGGTGATGATGATGAGCGAAGCCAAGGCGCAGGAGCTGAATTTGCCGGTGCTGGCCCGCATTCGCGCGTTCGCCAGCGTCGGGGTCGATCCCGCACTGATGGGGATTGCGCCAGTGTATGCGACGCGCCGCTGCCTTGAGCGTGTGGGCTGGCAACTGGCTGATGTTGATCTGATCGAAGCCAACGAAGCGTTCGCCGCGCAGGCATTGTCCGTTGGGAAAATGCTGGAGTGGGATGAGCGGCGGGTAAATGTGAACGGCGGCGCTATCGCGCTTGGCCATCCGATTGGCGCATCGGGTTGTCGTATTCTGGTTTCGCTGGTGCATGAAATGGTGAAACGTCGGGCGCACAAAGGGCTGGCAACGCTGTGTATCGGCGGCGGTCAAGGGGTGGCGCTCGCTATCGAACGAGACTAACGATCTTAGATTTCCCTTCTTAAACGCCTTTTTAGTGTGTTACCCCGGCATCCATAAAAAAGCCCTCCAACAGGAGGGCAAGGCCAGTTACAGAAACATACACTCTAAACGCCGTCAATATATCAAAACATCGTTTCATTTCATGTGATTGACTGCGCACTTTGTCAGCAAAGGTGTGCGAACATCGTATGTGCCCGGCTGTATTTTCAATGTTTTATCCCTGCCACTCATGATTATCTCCTTTGTATTTTATCTATCTAATTGTTTTAAATAATTTTATTTGAATTACTCCCGCGATTTATTTGCCGAGCGTGATCGCAATTACACTTTTGATAATAAGATGCGGAAAAAGTGAAACAACGTTTCATTTGTAATTGAAAACCCTATCCGGGAGGGCTATCATGAGCGCATTAGATAAAACGGAACAGCGTTTTGCTATTCGTTAAAGTATTCACGGTCAATTTATCACTGGAGGTAAATGTGGACGTAAGACAAAGCATCCATAGTGCGCATGCAAAAACCCTCGACACTCAGGGGCTGCGTAAAGAGTTTTTAGTCGAAGAAGTATTTGTCGCAGATGAATACACCATGGTTTACAGCCACATCGACCGTATTATTGTCGGCGGTATTATGCCTGTGGCCAAAACCGTCTCTGTGGGTGGCGAAGTCGGTAAACAACTGGGCGTAACCTATTTTCTCGAACGCCGTGAGCTGGGTGTGATTAACATCGGTGGTCCGGGCACGATTACCGTTGACGGTCAGTGCTATGAAATTGGTCATCGTGATGCGCTGTACGTCGGCAAAGGGGCAAAAGAAGTCGTGTTTGCCAGCGTTGATACGGCGAAACCGGCGAAGTTTTACTACAACTGCGCGCCGGCCCACACGACTTATCCAACCAAAAAAGTCACGCCTGCTGACGTTGCGCCAGTGACGCTGGGCGACAACCTCACCAGTAATCGTCGCACCATCAATAAATATTTTGTGCCGGATGTGCTGGAAACCTGCCAGTTGAGCATGGGCCTGACTGAACTGGCGCCGGGCAACCTATGGAACACCATGCCGTGCCATACCCATGAACGCCGTATGGAAGTCTACTTCTACTTCAACATGGAAGAAGATACCTGCGTCTTCCACATGATGGGACAGCCCCAGGAAACGCGTCATATTGTGATGCACAACGAGCAGGCGGTGATTTCGCCGAGCTGGTCTATTCACTCAGGCGTTGGCACAAAAGCTTATACGTTCATTTGGGGCATGGTGGGTGAAAACCAGGTCTTTGATGATATGGACCATGTCGCCGTCAAAGATCTGCGCTAGTTGCGGGCGACAGCCGTGCCTGCCTGCGGCGGGCATTATAAAAAATTAAGGATTTACAATGATTTTGAATGCATTCTCTCTTGAAGGTAAAGTCGCCGTTGTGACCGGTTGCGACACCGGCCTGGGTCAGGGTATGGCGCTGGGGCTGGCGGAAGCGGGTTGCGATATTGTCGGTATCAACATTGTTGAACCGACGGAAACCATCGAACGTGTGACCGCACTGGGCCGCCGTTTCTTGAGTCTGACCGCCGACCTGCGCCAAATTGATGGTATTCCAGCTCTGCTGGAGCGCGCAGTGGCAGAATTCGGCCATATCGATATTCTCGTCAACAATGCGGGCCTTATCCGTCGTGACGATGCGATCGACTTCAGCGAAAAAGACTGGGATGACGTGATGAACCTGAACATTAAGAGCGTATTCTTTATGTCTCAGGCCGCGGCGAAGCACTTTATCGCTCAGGGTAACGGCGGCAAAATTATCAATATCGCCTCTATGCTCTCTTTCCAGGGCGGTATCCGCGTTCCGTCTTACACTGCGTCTAAAAGCGGCGTAATGGGCGTCACCCGTCTGATGGCGAACGAGTGGGCAAAACATAACATCAACGTCAACGCGATTGCGCCGGGTTATATGGCGACCAACAACACTCAGCAGCTGCGTGCTGATGAGCAGCGTAGCGCAGAAATCCTCGATCGTATTCCGGCAGGACGTTGGGGACTGCCGAGCGACCTGATGGGGCCTGTTGTGTTCCTGGCGTCCAGCGCGTCTGACTATATTAACGGCTATACCGTTGCGGTAGACGGCGGCTGGCTGGCACGTTAATACATTCTCTGAACAACAAACCCTGTCATCTGGCAGGGTTTTTTTTGGTTTTAAGTTATTTTAATCCATATTCTGTCTATAAATTAATCCATACATAATTATATATGTATGAATTTGTAATGTTTAATCCTCTTTAATATCAATAAATTAAATTTAATTGAGTGGTTGCTGATAAATTTTAAAATTGGAATATCCATCACATAACGAGGTGGTGTAGCTATTTCATCCATGTTTTTGCCGTTTCCCGCCTGACGCTCCATGTAAGGGATCCCTTACTTTCAGGGACATGGTTTACTCTGTATCTGGCAGGAAAAAATGGTCTCAATAAATAATGATGCTGCTTTAGCGCCGCGCCCTGTGCGCGATACGCGACGTATGAATATGTTTGTCTCTATCTCTGCGGCTGTCGCAGGATTGTTATTCGGCCTGGATATTGGCGTGATAGCCGGCGCGTTGCCTTTCATCACCGACCATTTTGTCCTGACCAGTCGTCTGCAGGAGTGGGTGGTGAGCAGCATGATGCTGGGTGCGGCAATTGGCGCACTATTTAATGGTTGGCTGTCATTCCGCCTGGGACGTAAATACAGCCTGATGGCGGGCGCGATCCTTTTTGTCGTCGGATCTCTGGGATCGGCGTTTGCGTCCAGCGTTGAAATGCTTATTTTTGCCCGCGTGGTGCTGGGCGTTGCGGTGGGTATCGCGTCTTACACCGCGCCGCTCTATCTTTCCGAAATGGCCAGTGAGAATGTGCGCGGTAAGATGATCAGTATGTACCAGTTGATGGTTACGCTGGGTATTGTGCTGGCCTTTTTATCTGATACGGCATTTAGCTACAGCGGTAACTGGCGCGCCATGTTGGGGGTGCTGGCGCTCCCGGCGGTTTTACTGATTATCCTGGTGGTTTTCCTGCCGAACAGTCCGCGCTGGCTGGCGGAAAAAGGTCGCCACATCGAAGCCGAAGAAGTATTGCGAATGCTGCGCGATACGTCAGAAAAAGCCCGCGATGAGCTGAACGAAATCCGTGAAAGCCTGAAGCTGAAGCAGGGCGGATGGGCGCTGTTTAAAATTAACCGTAACGTGCGTCGTGCGGTTTTCCTCGGAATGTTGTTGCAGGCGATGCAGCAGTTCACCGGGATGAATATCATCATGTACTACGCGCCGCGCATTTTTAAAATGGCGGGCTTTACCACCACCGAACAGCAGATGATTGCCACGCTGGTGGTTGGCTTAACGTTCATGTTCGCGACATTTATTGCCGTCTTTACGGTTGATAAAGCCGGACGCAAACCGGCGTTGAAAATTGGTTTCAGCGTGATGGCCATTGGGACGCTGGTACTCGGCTATTGCCTGATGCAGTTTGATAACGGCACGGCTTCCAGTGGTCTGTCCTGGCTGTCAGTCGGTATGACCATGATGTGCATTGCAGGTTACGCGATGAGCGCCGCGCCGGTGGTGTGGATCCTGTGTTCGGAAATTCAGCCGCTGAAATGCCGCGATTTTGGTATTACCTGCTCGACCACCACCAATTGGGTGTCGAACATGATCATTGGCGCCACGTTCCTGACGCTGCTCGACAGCATCGGCGCGGCGGGTACATTCTGGCTGTATACCGCGTTGAACGTCGCTTTTATCGGTATTACATTCTGGCTTATCCCGGAAACCAAAAACGTCACGCTGGAACACATCGAGCGCAAGCTGATGTCGGGTGAGAAGCTAAGAAATATTGGGGTGTAAGTGAGCAGAGAGCCCGATAGATCAACTCATTATCGGGCTCCCATTGCTACCTGTTTCAATGTGGAGAGGCCTGCCTGGCGAGGATGTCCTTAGCAGACAGCCCGGTTATCTTTAGTATAATTTCATGACTAATACCATTCGCTAACATCATCTGGGCAATGCGTAACGCCTCTTGTTGTTTGGCTTCCTGTTGCAATACTTCCGCGATAGTCATCAGACGTTCCTTTTGCTGTGGTACCCGATAGGCAACCTCACGGATAAATTTATCAACGTGAGGCGTATTTCCAAACTGCATCATGTAATTAAATAGCGTTTTGAGCTGGCTGTCATTAGCGTATCCCGTAGCCAGCAACGAGACCAGTTGTTCCACTAATCCCATTAAATCACGCTTGCGGATATGTTTTTGCATCAATTCCAGCAGTGCTATACGGCGATGTTGCATAATTTCGTCATCGGGTATTACGGTGATATCTACCAGCGGAAATGTTGCTGAGTATAACTGTCGTGCCAATGCGGGATCGTCAAACTCATCCAGCCAGCAGAGTGAAAAGGGGTAGGGGCTGAGAGCGCCATGATAAAACAGCATCGGTATCACCAAAGGTAATGTTTTATGGCCAGCATCCAGATGGCGTTGCATTGCAGCCATGGCGTAGCGCATTAGCCGAAATGCCATGTGAGCGTCTGGCGAACTCTGATGCTCAATAACAACATAGATATATCCAACGCCTTCGTTTGTTTTTAATGACCACAGCACGTCGGAGTAGCTGGCTCGCAGGCTATCCTCAATAAAACTGCCTGATTCCAGTTTTAGTGTTTGCAGATCACATAGCTCCCGCAAGGTTGATGGAAGATAGATATCCAGAAAATCTCTTGCGGTATCGGGATGGTACAAGAACTGTTTGAAGACCGCGTCATGTGGAGTGGCCGTTGTCATTTTTGTCATGGCGATCCGTCACCGTTAATTAAGTTAACGTGACTGTAATCGCCCACATGGCGGGGCGCATCCCGGAATTAACGCTTATGCGAGCTGGTATCGAAGGAAAATACCCTACCTTGTAACGTATGCATTTTTAGGGAACTGAGTACGCATTTTAGCGTGTTCTCAGACCGGTCAGTAGCATGGTTTGAGAACAGCGAAATTACCCGTGCAGAAAATCGTCGCGCACCGGAGTGAACGTATCGAGTAATGTTCCTGCTTTTAAGCAGACGCAGCCATGCATAATGTTGGGCTGTTTATACAGGGTGTCACCTGCGGAAACGACATGCTTTTCTTCCCCAATAGTAAATTCAAACTCACCGGATAAAACGTAAGTCAGCTGTTCATGCGGGTGGTTGTGCAGCGGACCAATCGCGCCCTGCTCGAAGTTCACCTCAACCGCCATCATTTTACCGTCGTGAGCAAGAATGCGACGGGTAACGCCATTGCCCAGATCTTCAAGCGTGGTCTCTTTATGAAAAATAAACATCCGACATTCCTGTAAGTTAGTGAAACGGTGTTTTATTAAATTTATATCAGCAAAGTATAAAAAGAAATGCACACCAACAGATGTGGAAAGTTGATCACATCTTTGGTTCACTGAAGAGATAACAACAAATGAGGGGAAGCGATGAAAACGATCGGTCTGTTAGGCGGTATGAGCTGGGAATCCACCATTCCTTATTATCGACTCATTAATGAAGGGGTAAAACAGCGTCTGGGTGGCCTGCATTCGGCACAGATTCTGTTGCACAGCGTAGATTTTCATGAGATTGAAGCCTGTCAGTCCAGCGGCGACTGGCAGCGGGCCGGGCAGATCCTCGCGCAGGCCGCCAGAGGGCTACAGGAGGCGGGAGCTGAGGGCATCGTGTTGTGTACCAACACGATGCACAAGGTTGCTGAGGCGATTGCAACCGCCTGTGATGTACCGTTCCTGCATATTGCTGATGCCACTGGTCGCGCCATACAAAAGCAGCAGATGAGCAACGTGGCGCTGCTGGGTACGCGCTACACCATGGAGCAGGATTTTTACCGTGGGCGCTTACAGGCTGAATTTGGCATTAGTACGCTTATCCCTGACGCTAACGACCGGCAAAAAATAAACCAGATTATTTTCGATGAGCTGTGCCTCGGCGAATTCAGTAACACGTCCCGCGATTATTACCTCAGTGTGATTGCTCAGCTGGCTAAGCAGGGCGCGCAAGGGGTAATTTTTGGCTGTACCGAGATTGGTCTGCTGGTGCCAGCCGAGCTAAGCCCACTACCGGTTTTCGACACTGCGGCTATCCATGCGCAAGATGCGGTGGAGTTTATGCTTTCGTCTGTGGATGTAAAATAGCGTTCAGCGGATCGATTAGCTTCGGCAGATGGGCTTGCAGATGCGCGGTGAAAGCATCTACCAGCGCCGAGGCGGGGCGATGAAGCGGGTGAATCAGGCTGACCGTAAACGGTACCGAAATACTGAAGCGGCGAATAACGATCCCGCTACTGGCGTAATCCAGCGCCGTTAATGGATTGACCACCGAGATCCCTACGCCCGCCCGCACCATGGCACAAATTGAAGCGGCGCTATGGGTTTCTATTACCATGCGGCGTTTCACCTGATGCTCATTAAACAGGGTGTCCAGAAGCTGACGGTAACTGTCAGTCCGCGACAGGCTGATGTAGTTTTCGCCCTGAAAATCCTGCGGCGTTAATACCGCTTTCCCGCTCAGCGGATGTCCCTGTGGCAGCACGCATACTTCATCCAGCGCCAGCAATTCTGTACGTTTAGTGCCGGCGGGAGTATGCAGAGTTTCTGTGATCCCCAGATCGTGGCGTTGCGCCGACAGCCACTCTTCCAGCAATGGTGACTCCTGCGGCACTATCTGAATATTGACCTGCGGGTAGCGTGTGAGGAATGGCTCCAGCAGCGGCGGTAAAAAAGACTGCGAGAACACCGGCAGGCAGACAATCGATAATTCGCCCTGACGAAATTCGCGCAGGCTTTCAGCGGCGCTCACAATCCTGTCCAGACCATACCAGGAACGTTGCACCTCTTCAAACAGACGTAACCCTTGCACGGTCGGATGCAGCCTGCCACGCGAACGTTCGAACAGCGTTAATCCCAGCACTTTCTCGAATCGGGCCAGTTCCCGACTGACGGTCGGCTGCGAGGTATGTAGCATCCGCGCGGCTTCCGTCAGATTGCCTGCGGTCATGATGGCGTGAAAAATTTCAATATGGCGCAGGTTAACGGCGGGCATGGCGGATCCTCGAATGATGTAATCCATATCATTTTTGCATAGACTCACGATAAAACGATATTTTTTATTCTTTTCGGGCTGTGGCGTAATCATAAAAAAGCCAATACCGGAGCACACCATGCCACGCCCACTCAACAGCACTGATACCGATCTCACCGCCGACAACCTGCTACGCCTGCCCGCTGAATTTGGCTGCCCGGTGTGGGTGTATGATGCGCAGATTATCCGCGCGCAGATTGCCAAACTGAGCCAGTTTGACGTGGTGCGTTTTGCCCAGAAGGCATGCTCAAATATTCATATTCTGCGCCTGATGCGCGAGCAGGGCGTGAAGGTCGATTCCGTCTCGCTGGGCGAAATTGAACGCGCGCTGGCGGCGGGTTTTGAGCCGGGAAAAGATGAGATTGTCTTTACCGCCGATATGATCGATGGCGCGACGCTCGCTCGGGTGCATGAATTGAGCATTCCGGTAAATGCCGGTTCAGTGGATATGCTGGAGCAACTGGGTCAGCTTTCGCCGGGCCATCGCGTGTGGCTACGCGTGAACCCTGGCTTTGGTCATGGGCATAGTCAGAAAACCAACACCGGCGGCGAGAACAGCAAACACGGGATCTGGTACAGCGATCTACCGGCGGCGCTGGAAGTGATCCAGCGCTATCAGTTGAAGCTGGTTGGCATTCATATGCATATCGGATCCGGCGTCGACTACGGCCATCTGGAACAGGTATGCGGCGCGATGGTGCGTCAGGTTGTCGAGTTTGGTCAGGATCTGGAGGCGATCTCCGCGGGCGGCGGGCTGTCGATCCCATATCGTGAGGGCGAAGAGGCGATCAACACCGATCATTATTTTGGGTTATGGAACGCCGCGCGCGATCAAATTGCGCGTCATCTGGGTCACGCTGTTAAATTGGAGATCGAACCGGGCCGTTTTCTGGTGGCGGAATCCGGCGTGCTGGTGGCGCAGGTGCGCAGCGTAAAAGCGATGGGCAGCCGTCACTTTGTGCTGATTGACGCAGGCTTCAACGATTTGATGCGCCCGGCGATGTACGGTAGCTATCACCATATCTCTGCACTGTCGGGGGATGGCCGTTCTCTGGAGCAAGCCGCGCAAATAGAAACAGTAGTAGCCGGGCCGCTGTGTGAGTCCGGCGACGTCTTTACCCAGCAGGAAGGCGGAAATGTGGAAACCCGTCTACTGCCAGCGGTGGTGCCGGGGGATTATCTGGTGCTGCATGATACCGGGGCGTACGGCGCGTCAATGTCGTCAAACTACAATAGCCGCCCGTTGCTGCCGGAGGTGTTGTTTGATCACGGCGTGGCGCGACTGATTCGTCGTCGTCAGACTATTGATGAGCTACTGGCGCTGGAATTAATCTGAATACAGCGTTGTGAAAAGCCGGATAAGCGTAGCGCCATCCGGCATCTGATTACTTAAAGTACGGCCCCGTTGTCACCGATTCCCGCAACACCAGTTTGCCAGTAAACGGTGGGATCGGCTCTACGTTCTCACCGTTGGCCAGACGGATAGCCTGGTCAATTGCCGTTGTTATCATGGCGTCAATCGGCAGATAGACGGTAGAGAGTCCCGGCTCCAGCCATTTAGCGCTGGGCGCATCGTCAAAACCAAACAACGAGACGTCCGTCGGGATCTTCAGGCCAGCCTGATGCAACGCTTTTGATGCACCTAATGCCATGTCATCGTTACAGGCGAACAGAGCGCTAAATGTCACCCCTTCCTCCAGCAGCTCACGACAGGCTTCATAGCCACGCGTCATCGTTGAATCGCCGTATTTAACCTTGCCGGGGTCCCAGGGAATACCGTTTTTTTCCAGCGCATTACGATATCCCATCAAACGTGATTTACCGGTAGGGGTATGGCCCGGCACGGTGATGCAGGCAATATCGCTATGCCCCTGGGAGATCAGATAATTGACCGCCTGGAACGCGGCTTCTTCCTGTTCAAAGAAAATCGCGCGATCGCGGGCCTGACTGACATCACGGTTAATGACCAGCAACGGCATAGCAATGCTGTTCATCAGTGACATAATCGCCTGCTCACTCATATAACGGGTATAGAGAATAATGGCATCACACTGCCTGTCGGCCAGCATTTGCACGGCTTCCTGTTCACGCTCCGGCGTGTCGTGACCGTCGGTGACGATCAACTGCTTACCGTGAGATTCCGTCTGGCGCGAAGCCTGTTGCAGCAGACGGCCAAAGTAGAATCCATCAAACGTGGAAACCACCAGGCCAATGCTATTGCTGGTACGGTTCGCTAAAGAACGCGCTAAAAAATTGGGTCGATAATCAAGTGCCTGCATGGCCTTAAACACTTTCTGGCGCGTGCTCTCTTTTACCTGACCCGTACCATTCAGCACGCGCGAAACGGTCGCTTTTGAGACGCCAGCGTGTCGTGAAACGTCCAACATCGTGGTCATGACGCTATCCTGGTTAATCGTTTGACGAAGAATTGCCCGGCTCTGTCAGCGTCGAAACGGAATGGCGGCGCACCAGAGTTGGGTTAAATACGTGGGTGATTTCAGGCGCAGGTCGCTTCTCCGCCAGCGCCAGCGCCAGTTCAGCGGCCTGGGTCGCCATCGTCACTATCGGATAGCGTACCGTGGTCAAACGTGGACGCACATAGCGGGAAACCAGCACATCATCGAAGCCGATCAGGGAAATTTCGCCTGGTACATCAATGCCGTTATCATTTAACACGCCCATCGCGCCAGCCGCCATTGAGTCGTTATAGCAGGCTACAGCCGTGAAGTTTTTACCACGGCCAAGCAACTCGGTCATGGCCTGCTCACCGCCGCTCTCATCCGGCTCGCCAAAGGTCACCAGCCGATCGTTAATCGGTATATTGCTCTCCGTCAGCGCATCGTAATAGCCTTGCAGGCGATCCTCCGCATCTGAAATGGTGTGATTGGAGCACAGATAACCGATACGCGTATGGCCCTGCTGAATAAGGTGTCGGGTAGCCAACCACGCGCCGAAGCGGTCATCGAGGGCAACGCAGCGTTGTTCGAATCCTGGCAGAATTCGGTTGATTAATACCATGCCGGGGATTTGCTTCATTAATGAAGCCAGATCTGCATCCGGGATGATTTTGGCGTGGACAACAAGCGCAGCGCAGCGGTGGCGAATAAGCTGTTCAATCGCCTGACGTTCCTTCTGTTCATTATGGTAGCCGTTGCCGATCAGTAAAAAATTACCGGTGTTATAGGCCACCTGCTCGACAGCTTTAACCATTGCCCCAAAAAATGGATCTGACACATCACCAACCACCAGTCCGACGGTTTCGGTAGATTGTTGCGCCAGCGCACGCGCGTTGGCGTTGGGGTGGTAGCTGAGTGATTCCATTGCACTCGTTACGGCCAGACGCGATGCTTCGCTGGCTTTGGGGGAATCATTAATCACTCGAGAAACGGTGGCGACTGATACACCAGCTAGTCGGGCTACATCCTTTATGGTCGCCATGATAGTACCTGTTGTGGGTAAACGCTTACATTGTGTCAGTGTTACGGAAAACGGCTGGCTGTTCAAGCAGATTGCCTGTCAGGACGTCGCAAATGTGAGCGCGCACGAGCGAAGTAAGACAGAAAATAGAAAACGCTAATTTTTACTTACACTTTGCGATGTGCTGTTGCGATTGTTTGCTGGTGAGGGCACTGAGCAGATTGCTAAAGTTGGGATCCCAGAGGTATTGATAGGTGAAATCAACTTTCGGGTTGATCACTAGATTTACACCAGCCTGCGCAGATGCGCAGGTTTTTTTTTGTCTTCGGCCTATCTGTAACAGTAACCGATAATTTACACAACTCGTTGCATTTGGGTTCATTCCTTTGCGTTTTCGCACTGGCGTATCTGGCTGCTGACGACCACAATCAAGATCCCAGAGGTATTGATTGGTGAGATTATTCGGTACGCACTTCGTACCTGTCTCTTGCACCGACCTGCGCGGATGCGCAGGTTTTTTTTCGGATTGAATTCACCAGTTACCTGTCGCGCCCATTCCCCAACTCGTATACTCTCCCATCATTAATGTTTATGTAATTAATGGCACAGGGAGTTGAGATGCTATTTGGCTTTTTTCGTAATCTGTTTCGCGTGCTTTTCCGCGTTCGCGTCACGGGCGATATCAGCGCGCTACAGGGAGAACGCGTTCTAATTACTCCCAACCATGTCTCATTTATCGACGGCATCCTGCTGGCGCTTTTTTTACCGATTCGCCCCGTTTTTGCTGTTTACACCTCTATAAGCCAGCAATGGTACATGCGCTGGCTGACCCCGCTGATTGATTTCGTGCCGTTAGACCCGACCAAACCGATGTCGATTAAACATCTGGTTCGCCTGGTCGAGCAGGGACGTCCGGTGGTTATTTTCCCGGAAGGGCGTATTTCGACCACCGGTTCATTGATGAAAATCTATGACGGCGCCGGGTTTGTCGCGGCAAAGTCAGGGGCCACGGTGGTTCCTGTGCGTATCGAAGGCGCGGAGCTGTCACGCTTTAGTCGCCTGAAAGGTCTGGTTAAACAGCGATTCTTCCCGCGTATTCGCTTGCACATCCTGCCGCCGACCCATATGCCGATGCCGGAAGCGCCGCGTGCTCGCGATCGCCGCAAAATCGCGGGTGAAATGCTGCATCAAATTATGATGGAAGCGCGCATGGCGGTACGTCCGCGTGAAACGCTTTATGAGTCTCTGCTGGCGGCGAAATATCGCTATGGCGCAGGCAAAAACTGCATTGAAGATGTTAACTTTACGCCGGACAGCTACCGTAAACTGCTGACTAAGACGCTGTTTGTGGCCCGTATTCTGGAAAAATATACCTCTGAGGGTGAAAAAATTGGCCTGATGCTGCCAAACGCGGGGATCAGTGCGGCGGTCATTTTTGGCGCTATTGCGCGTCGACGTATTCCGGCGATGATGAACTATACAGCAGGTGTAAAAGGGCTAACCAGCGCCATTACTGCATCAGAAATCAAAACTATCTTCACTTCCCGACAGTTTCTCGATAAAGGCAAACTTTGGCATTTACCGGAACAGCTCACCCAGGTGCGCTGGGTTTACCTGGAAGACCTGAAAGCCGATGTGACGTTTAGCGATAAGCTGTGGATCTTCTCACACCTGCTGGCACCGCATCTGGCGCAGGTGAAACAGCAGCCGGAAGAGGCTGCGGTGATCCTCTTTACCTCTGGCTCGGAAGGTCATCCAAAAGGTGTGGTACATAGCCACAAGAGCATTCTGGCGAACGTCGAGCAGATTAAAACCATCGCCGATTTCACCGCCGACGACCGCTTTATGTCTGCGTTGCCGCTATTCCACTCCTTTGGTCTGACGGTGGGATTATTCACGCCGTTGCTGACCGGCGCAGAAGTGTTTCTTTATCCCAGCCCGCTGCATTACCGCATTGTGCCGGAGCTGGTCTACGACCGGAACTGCACCGTACTGTTTGGTACGTCAACGTTCCTTGGCAACTACGCGCGTTTCGCGCATCCCTATGATTTTCACCGTCTGCGCTATGTGGTGGCGGGAGCGGAAAAACTGCAAAACACCACAAAACAGCTGTGGCAGGAGAAATTTGGTCTGCGCGTCCTTGAAGGCTATGGCGTGACGGAATGTGCGCCAGTGGTGTCGATCAACGTGCCGATGGCGGCGAAATCAGGAACGGTAGGGCGCATCTTGCCCGGTATGGATGCCCGACTGTTAGCTGTTCCAGGCATTGAGGACGGAGGGCGTTTACAGCTGAAAGGCCCTAATATTATGAGCGGCTATTTGCGCGTCGAAAAACCCGGCGTGCTGGAAGTGCCGACGGCAGAAAATGCGCAGGGTGAGATTGAGCACGGCTGGTATGACACCGGAGACATCGTGCGCTTTGATGAAAACGGCTTTGTACAGATCCAGGGACGCGCCAAGCGTTTTGCTAAAATTGCCGGAGAGATGATCTCGCTGGAAATGGTTGAGCAACTGGCGCTGGCGGTATCTGCGGATAAAATGCACGCCACGGCGATCAAAAGCGATGCCAGCAAAGGCGAGGCGCTGGTGCTGTTCACCACCGACAGTGAACTGACGCGCGAAAAACTGCAGCAGTATGCGCGAGCGCACGGCGTGCCTGAACTTGCCGTGCCGCGTGATATTCGCCACCTGAAACAACTCCCATTACTCGGCAGCGGTAAGCCGGATTTTGTCACGCTGAAAAGCTGGGTCGATGAGCCGGAAAAACAACATGAGTGAGTCAGTGCACACTAACACTTCTATCTGGTCCAAAGGGATGATGTCCGTTATCGCCGCGCAGTTCCTGTCGGCGTTTGGCGATAACGCCTTACTGTTCGCCACGCTGGCTTTGCTTAAGGAACAATTTTATCCGGACTGGAGTCAGCCGATCCTGCAAATGGTGTTTGTGGGCGCTTACATCCTGTTTGCGCCCTTTGTCGGGCAGGTGGCGGACAGCTTTGCCAAAGGCAGGGTGATGATGTTCGCTAACGGCATGAAGCTGCTGGGCGCGGCGAGTATTTGCTTCGGCGTTAATCCGTTTCTCGGCTATACGCTGGTGGGGATCGGCGCGGCGGCGTATTCACCAGCCAAGTATGGCATTCTCGGTGAACTGACCACTGGCGACAAACTGGTGAAAGCTAACGGCCTGATGGAAGCCTCCACCATTGCCGCGATTTTACTCGGTTCTGTGGCGGGGGGCGTGCTGGCCGACTGGCACGTGATTGCTGCGCTTTCTGCCTGTGCGCTGGCCTATGCGGGCGCTGTGGTGGCTAACCTGTTTATCCCGAAGCTGGCCGCGGCTCGCCCTGGCCAGTCCTGGCATTTGGGGAAAATGACCCGCAGTTTTTTCTGTGCGGCCACTTCGCTGTGGCGTAACGGTGAAACGCGTTTCTCATTGGTGGGAACCAGCCTCTTTTGGGGCGCTGGCGTCACGCTGCGTTTTCTGCTGGTGCTGTGGGTGCCGGTAGCGCTGGGCATCACCGATAACGCCACACCTACTTACCTGAATGCCATGGTGGCGATTGGGATTGTGGTCGGCGCGGGTGCGGCAGCGAAGCTGGTGACGCTGGAAACCGTGTCGCGCTGTATGCCTGCAGGGATCCTGATTGGCGTCGTGGTGCTGATCTTCTCGCTGCAACATGCGCTGCTTCCGGCCTACGCGTTGCTGATGCTTATCGGCGTGTCAGGCGGTTTCTTTGTGGTGCCGCTGAATGCGTTGTTACAGGAGCGGGGCAAGAAAAGCGTCAGTGCGGGTAATGCGATTGCGGTGCAAAACCTGGGTGAAAACAGCGCGATGCTGCTGATGCTGGGTATTTACTCGCTGGCGGTGCTGGTGGGGATCCCGGCGGTAGCGATTGGTATAGGGTTTGGCGCGCTGTTTGCGCTGGCGATTGCGGCGCTATGGATTTGGCAGCGCCGCCATTAGTCTGTGACGTGTAGTTGCCTTATCCGGCCTACAGGGAATGCTTTCTGTAGGCCTGATAAGCGTAGCGCCATCAGGCACTAACCGTCATGGTGCAGGATAGGTATACACCTGATGCACCGCTTCAATCTCGGCCAGAACTTCTTCGCTCAACGCCAGATGCAGGCTTTCAACGTTGGTTTTTAACTGCTCCATCGTCGTTGCTCCCAGCAGGGTGCTGGCGACAAACGGCTGACGACGCACGAATGCCAGCGCCATTTGCGCAGGATCCAGATTATGGCGTTTCGCGATATCCACATAGGCTGCAACGGCCTTTTGCGTTTGCTCACCGCTGTAGCGTGTGAAACGGCTAAACAACGTATTACGTGCGCCGGCAGGCTTCGCGCCGTTCAGATACTTACCGGTTAGCGTACCGAAGCCCAGGCAAGAATAGGCCAGTAGTTCAACCCCTTCGTACTGGCTGACTTCTGCCAGTCCAACTTCATAGCTACGGTTCAGCAGGCTGTAGGGATTCTGGATAGTGGCGATGCGCGGCAGATCGTGTTTGTCCGCCAGATGCAGATAACGCATCACGCCAAACGCGGTTTCATTGGAAACGCCGATGTAGCGAATTTTTCCCGCGCGCTGAAACTCAGCCAGCGCGTCCAGCGTATCCAGCAGGGAAACGACCGGCGCGGAGTCCGTCCAGCTGTAGCCTAACTTACCAAAGCAGTTGGTGGGGCGCTGCGGCCAGTGAACCTGATACAGATCCAGGTAATCGGTTTGCAGTCTTTTCAGACTGTCGTGCAGCGCTTCACGGATATTTTTACGGTCCAGCGCCTGATTCGGTCGAATGCCGCTGTCGTTGTTACGTGATGGTCCACTGACCTTCGACGCCACGATTAGCTTTTCGCGGCTACCGTGTTTGGCTAGCCAGTTGCCCACGTAAGTTTCGGTGAGCCCCTGGGTTTCAGGACGCGGCGGAACCGGATACATCTCGGCAACGTCGATCAAATTTATGCCTTGTGCCACGGCATAATCGAGCTGTGCATGGGCGTCGGCTTCGCTGTTTTGTTCACCAAACGTCATTGTGCCCAGCCCCAGTGTACTGACTTCCAGCGAGCTGTGGGGTATACGGTGATATTGCATAGCCGTTTCCTTTTTATAATCACAACATAAGGATTATAAAAATGGCTGAGGGAAGAGAAAAAGGGAAGTAAAATTGTTAAGGCCAGCGCGCTGCTGACCTCAACCATCAGCGTTCAATGATTTGAGATACATCGTCGCGGTTGATCTGCATCGCATTGCCTTGCTGATCGTGGTAGCTCACCAGACCGGTATCGTCGTCAATCTCTGGTTTTCCGTCGGTCAGGATCATTCGGCCATCTTTTGTCGCCATTACATAATCGCTGCTGCACCCAGAAACTACAAAAGCCAGTCCTACGGCGGAAATCAAAACTGCCCATTTTTTCATCTGCTTATCCTCTCATGGCCTGCGTCTGACAATAGTTTAGTAATAACGCGAAGTTATGCATGACGAAAGCAGTAAAATCTTAAACTGTGAGAAGAGGTAGGTCCGGCGCGGTATTCGCTCCCCTTGCGGGGAGCGACAGATTTCATCAGAGCGGATTTTTTTTATTACGCCACAGGTTCAGTGTCTCTACCGCGATAGAGAAGAACATGGCGAAATAGATGTATCCTTTTGGAACGTGGACGTCGAAACTTTCCAGAATTAGCGTAAAACCGACCAGAATCAGGAAAGAGAGCGCCAGCATTTTCACTGAAGGGTGACGATCGACAAACTCACCAATTGGGCGAGCAGCAAACATCATCACGCCCACGGCAATCACCACCGCCGCCATCATGATAAACAGATGGTCAGACAAGCCTACCGCTGTAATTACGGAATCCAGACTGAAGATAATGTCTAACAACATGATCTGCACAATCGCGCCCAGGAATGAAGAGACGCGGGTTTTCAGTCCCTCTTCCTCACCTTCAATGGATTCGTGGATCTCTTTACTGGCTTTCCAGATCAGGAACAACCCGCCGAGCAGAAGGATCAGATCGCGCGCCGAAATCGCCTCGCCAAATACCTCGAACAACGGGTTTGTCAGCCGTGTTACCCAGGCGATAGAGGCCAGCAGCGCCAGACGCATAATCATTGCTGCCGCCAGCCCAATACGTCGGGCATGATTGCGTTGCGCTGTCGGAAGTTTGGCTACAACCAGAGAGAGGAAAATAATATTGTCGATCCCAAGAACGATCTCCAGCAGCGTCAGCGTACCGAGCGCAAGCCAGGCGTTAGGATCGGTTATCCATGCAAATAACATCGAGCAAAGTCCTGCCAAAAAAAAGAAGCGGTAATTATAGGCCCGTAACGCGGCGGGTGAAAGGCCGGGCAGTGCCTATTGCGGCTGGAATAAGAAATGCCGCTCAAGCAATGCGCGCGTGAAGTTCTTTTTCAGATAAAACCCGCGCGGCAGGGTCAGGATGGGTTCGCCATGGGCGCCAATCGCTTCGGTAAGCGCTCGGGCATTGGCGGCTTTGGGACGCAGTTGTAACACTTCCCCATGGCGAGCGGTGATGCGTTCGACGTGGCCTAGCACAATCATGTCCATTAGTTCTTCCCAGTCCAACCGTAATTGCTGGTCTTCTTCGTCGTTTGGGCTCCAGAGCAAGGGCGAGCCGACGCGACGTTCAGCCAGTGGAATGCTGCGTTCACCCTCTACCGGGATCCACAGTACGCGTTTAAGTTTGTGCCGCACATGGCTGGTTTCCCAGGTGACGCCTGTATTGCCAGTTAACGGCGCTACGCATACGAAGGTGGTTTCCAGCGGTCTGCCAAGACTGTCCACAGGGATCGTTTTCAACTCCACGCCCAGCGCCGCAAAATCCTGCTCCGGCTTGCTGCCTGCGCTGGCACCCAGCCAAATCTCCAGCAGGACGCCAATCCAGCCTTTATCACGCTTGAGATCCCTTGGGGTGACGAGCCCCGCCATGGTCGCCAATTCTCCCAACGAGTAGCCCGCAAGCTGCCGCGCCTGAGTCAGCAATTGGGCTTCAGAGTCAGGTGGAGAAAGTAGCGGATGGAGTTCTGGCATCGGATTAACCCTTAGGCGAAAAAATGAGCAATGATTTTATACCGTGTGGACAGAGTTTATCTTTTTCCACATGCTTTATTCAATTATATGATTTATATTGGTTTTTATATTCACACGCGCGCAGTTGCGCAACAGCAATGCGGGTTTTCCAATTCTGGTCACTGACAATGAACAGGATCTTACACCATGTTATCCACAGAAAGATGGGATAACTGTGAAAAACACCCACTACTGTTTCAATTTACAGCCTTGACGTGCGACGAAAATCGAATTTTTACACAAATTGTGCCTAACTTATTGGCATAATCTGTGGATAAAACCAACGCTGGTCGATCTTTCATCAGCGTGAAGATCGTGTGCGTGACACACATCACATTTATGTGTGTGCGTTGGTACCGATCGTTTTTAACTTAATGAATAAATAAGACTATTTTTTATATGTGACGAATGTCTTATTCGGACTGTTCTGGGTTTTCCCATAGTAATTCCGTACTTCTTCACAACTATATCCACAGAAAAGGTGAATAAAATCGCCCTGAATGCCCTTCTTCTGTTTATAACTCTGGGCTTCGCTGTGAGTTATTCAATTGTTATTAGAATATCGCACCCTTAACAGAGTGGTTTACCGCCTCTCAGGAGTGTGAAACAATCGTTTGTATATAAGGTTTATGTTGAGGTAGTCCGGTGATTGATGACGATGGCTACCGCCCGAATGTAGGGATAGTAATTTGTAACCGCCAGGGGCAGGTCATGTGGGCCCGGCGATTTGGTCAGCACTCCTGGCAATTCCCACAAGGTGGGATAAACGCAGGAGAGACAGCAGAGCAGGCGATGTACCGGGAACTCTTTGAAGAAGTGGGTCTCAGCCGTAAAGATGTACGGATCCTTGCTTCTACTCGTAACTGGTTGCGTTACAAGTTACCGAAACGTTTGGTGCGTTGGGACACAAAGCCGGTTTGTATCGGCCAGAAACAAAAATGGTTTCTTCTGCAATTGGTCAGCAGCGATGCTGAAATTAATATGCAAACCAGCAGTACACCTGAGTTCGACGGCTGGCGCTGGGTGAGTTACTGGTATCCGGTTCGACAGGTGGTGTCATTTAAACGCGATGTCTATCGCAGGGTGATGAAAGAATTCGCAAGTGTTGTCATGGCGCTTCAGGAGAGCACTCCTAAACCGCAAAGCGCACCTGCGTACAGACGTAAAAGAGGTTAAGCTACGCAAATTATGCTCACCCGCCTGCGCGAAATAGTCGAAAAGGTGGCCAGTGCTCCACGTCTTAATGAGGCGCTCAATATACTGGTTACCGACATCTGTCTTGCGATGGATACAGAGGTCTGCTCGGTCTATCTGGCCGATCACGACCGACGTTGTTATTACCTCATGGCGACACGAGGTCTGAAAAAACCACGTGGTCGCACCGTCGCACTCGCGTTTGATGAAGGTATCGTTGGCCTGGTTGGCAGGCTGGCGGAACCTATCAACCTCGCCGATGCGCAAAAACATCCCAGCTTTAAATACATCCCTTCGGTAAAAGAAGAGCGCTTTCGTGCGTTCTTAGGCGTACCGATTATTCAGCGTCGTCAGCTGTTAGGTGTGCTGGTGGTGCAACAGCGTGAATTACGTCAGTACGACGAAAGCGAAGAGTCTTTTCTGGTGACGCTCGCCACGCAAATGGCGGCCATACTTTCCCAGTCGCAACTGAACGCACTGTTCGGCCAATACCGGCAAACGCGTATCCGTGCATTGCCAGCCGCTCCCGGCGTAGCCATTGCCGAAGGCTGGCAGGATGCAACGCTACCGCTGATGGAGCAGGTCTATCAGGCTTCAACGCTGGACCCGGTGCTTGAACGCGAGCGGCTGACCGGCGCGCTGGAAGAGGCGGCGAACGAATTCCGCCGTTACAGCAAACGCTTTACCGCCGGGGCGCAGAAAGAAACGGCGGCGATCTTTGATCTCTACTCGCACCTGCTTTCCGATACCCGTCTGCGCCGCGAACTGTTTGCGGAAGTGGATAACGGCTCGGTGGCTGAGTGGGCCGTTAAAACGATCATCGAAAAATTTGCCGAACAGTTTGCCGCGCTGAGCGATAACTATCTCAAAGAGCGGGCCGGAGATTTACGCGCGCTGGGCCAGCGTCTGCTGTTCCATCTTGACGACTCGATCCAGGGACCGAATGCCTGGCCGGAACGTTTTGTGCTGGTGGCGGATGAGCTTTCCGCTACGACGCTGGCGGAACTTCCCCAGGACCGGTTAGTCGGCGTGGTTGTCCGGGACGGCGCAGCCAACTCTCATGCGGCGATTATGGTGCGTGCGCTGGGTATTCCTACCGTCATGGGGGCTGATATCCAGCCGTCAGTACTACACCGTCGAACGTTGGTGGTGGATGGTTATCGTGGCGAAGTGCTGGTCGATCCGGAACCGGTATTGGTCCAGGAATACCAGCGCCTTATCAGCGAAGAGATCGAGCTGAGCCGCCTGGCGGAAGATGACGTTAACCAACCGGCGCAGTTAAAAAGCGGCGAGCGCGTGAAGGTGATGCTCAATGCGGGTCTCAGCCCGGAACATGAAGAGAAGCTGGGCAGTCGGATCGATGGCATTGGTCTGTATCGCACAGAAATTCCTTTCATGCTGCAAAGCGGCTTTCCTTCGGAAGAAGAACAGGTTGCGCAGTATCAAGGGATGCTGCAAATGTTTAACGACAAGCCGGTGACTCTGCGGACGCTGGATGTCGGGGCCGATAAACAGCTGCCCTACATGCCGATCAGTGAAGAGAACCCATGCCTTGGCTGGCGTGGGATCCGCATTACGCTCGATCAACCGGAGATCTTTTTGATCCAGGTCCGGGCCATGCTGCGTGCAAACGCGGCAACCGGTAACCTGAGCATTTTACTGCCGATGGTGACCAGTATTGATGAAGTGGACGAAGCGCGACGCCTGATTGAACGCGCCGGACGCGAAGTGGAAGAGATGATCGGTTACGCAATCCCGAAACCGCGCATCGGCATCATGCTGGAAGTTCCGTCGATGGTGTTTATGTTGCCGCATCTGGCTAACCGGATAGACTTTATCTCGGTCGGAACCAACGATCTCACCCAATACATTCTGGCCGTTGATCGTAACAATACGCGGGTGGCCAGCATTTATGACAGTCTGCATCCGGGGATGTTACGTGCGCTGGCGATGATTGCGCAAGAAGCCGAAAGAAGCGGTATCGATTTGCGCTTATGCGGTGAAATGGCGGGCGATCCGATGTGCGTGGCCATTCTGATCGGCCTGGGTTTCCGTCATTTATCAATGAACGGTCGATCCGTGGCCCGCGTGAAATATCTGCTGCGCCATATCGATTTTGGCGAGGCGCAAACGCTGGCCCAGCGCAGCCTGGAAGCGCAGATGGCGGCTGAAGTACGCCATCAGGTGGCGGCCTTTATGGAGCGCCGTGGCATGGGGGGGCTGATTCGCGGGGGACTGTAGGCCTGATAAGCGTAACGCTGTCAGGCATTACGGGGGAAAGATTACCTATACAGATCTTTTACATCTTCCCGGCATCCGCTGCGATCCCCTTGTGCTATCATTCGCACCTTTGGAGCGCCTGCTTTATGCAGGCGCGCTTATCAATTGCTGTCTGACTTCAGCGAAATAACAAGAACTTGTGGTGACAGATGACCAGTAGCTATCTGCATTTTCCGGATTTCGATCCGGTCATTTTCTCAATCGGACCCGTCGCGCTTCACTGGTACGGCTTGATGTATTTGGTGGGTTTTATTTTCGCGATGTGGCTGGCGACGCGCCGTGCTAATCGTCCGGGCAGTGGCTGGACTAAAAATGAAGTAGAAAACTTACTGTATGCAGGCTTCCTCGGAGTTTTCCTCGGTGGGCGTATTGGTTACGTACTGTTCTATAACTTCCCATTGTTCCTCGATAATCCGCTGTATCTGTTCCGCGTCTGGGATGGCGGCATGTCCTTCCACGGCGGGCTTATCGGCGTGATTCTGGTGATGATTATCTTCGCCAGACGCACCAAGCGTTCGTTCTTCCAGGTTTCTGATTTCATCGCTCCGCTGATCCCGTTTGGTCTGGGCGCAGGGCGTCTGGGCAACTTTATCAACGGTGAACTGTGGGGACGCGTCGACCCGAACTTCAAGTATGCCATGCTGTTCCCGGGCTCCCGTACCGAAGATATTTTACTGCTGCAAACCAACCCGCAGTGGCAGTCCATTTTTGATACCTACGGCTCGCTGCCGCGTCACGCCTCGCAGCTTTATGAGATGGCGCTGGAAGGGGTTGTACTGTTTATCATTCTGAACCTGTACATTCGCAAGCCGCGTCCTATGGGTGCGGTGTCCGGTCTGTTCCTGATTGGTTATGGCGCGTTTCGTATTATCGTTGAATTCTTCCGCCAGCCGGACGCACAGTTTACCGGCACCTGGGTGCAGTACATCAGCATGGGACAGATCCTCTCTATCCCGATGATTGTCGCAGGCATTATTATGATGGTTTGGGCGTATCGCCGTAGCCCACAGCAACACGTTTCCTGAGGAACCATGAAACAGTATTTAGAACTGATGCAAAAAGTGCTGGATGAAGGCACAAAGAAAAACGACCGTACCGGAACCGGAACGCTTTCCATTTTTGGTCATCAGATGCGTTTTAATCTGCAGGAAGGGTTCCCGCTGGTTACGACTAAACGCTGCCATTTACGCTCGATCATTCATGAGCTGCTGTGGTTTTTGCAGGGTGACACTAACGTTGCCTACCTGCATGAAAACAATGTCTCAATCTGGGATGAATGGGCGGATGAAAACGGTAATTTAGGCCCGGTTTATGGCAAACAGTGGCGCGCGTGGCCAACGCCGGACGGTCACCATATTGACCAGATCACCACGGTGCTAAACCAACTGAAAAATGACCCGGACTCTCGACGCATCATCGTTTCCGCATGGAACGTCGGTGAGCTGGATAAGATGGCGCTGGCACCGTGCCATGCTTTCTTCCAGTTCTATGTGGCGGATGGCAAGCTCTCTTGCCAGCTGTATCAACGTTCGTGCGATGTGTTCCTCGGTCTGCCATTCAACATTGCCAGCTACGCCTTACTGGTACACATGATGGCGCAGCAGTGCGACCTTGAAGTGGGTGATTTTGTCTGGACCGGCGGCGACACGCACCTGTACAGCAATCATATGGATCAAACGCATCTGCAGCTTAGCCGCGAACCGCGCGCGTTGCCGAAGCTGATCATCAAACGTAAGCCTGAATCTATCTTTGATTATCGCTTCGAAGATTTCGAAATCGAAGGCTACGATCCACATCCCGGTATTAAAGCGCCAGTAGCTATCTAACCGGGCTTGATGCTGTCACAACCGACGCCTTCGCGCGTCGGTTTTTTTTGTCTGTCATTTCATTCTTCGGCGCGGGTTCCTGAAATATTGCAACGCTCTGCAACGCGTCAAATATTCCCCGTAGCTCGTCGTAGAAACCGAATTTCCCGCTCGTTATTCATTTTCCTCACGCCATACTGGCGGCATGAAAAAACAACAAGGCTACACGTTTCTCGAAACCCTGATTGCGATGCTGATTGTCGCGGCGCTTGGCGCGTCCGGGTTGTATGGCTGGCAGTCCTGGCAACAACAACAGCGTCTGTGGCAGACCGCCTGTCAGGTGCGGGACTACCTGCTGCAACTACGTGAAGATGCTAACTGGCGTAACCGCGATCACGTGGTAAGCGTGATGGAGGATGGGCCATCGTGGTGTCTGGTCAGTTCTGCGGCTTTACAAGACGGGTGTAAACCGACTTCACCGCTGGTGTTTGCACCGCGCTGGGACGATGTCGAAATGGCAGAGATAACGCCTTCACTGGCCTTTTTTGGGCTGCGCAATACGGCATGGGCTGGACATATTCGTCTGAAAAATGCGGCAGGCGAATGGCGCGTGGTGGTGTCAGGCTGGGGGCGGATCAGGCTTTGCGAGCGCGATGAGGCCAGGTCATGTCAGTAAACGAGCGGGGTTTTTCACTGCTGGAGGTGCTCATTGCTATGGTCATTAGCAGCATTTTACTGCTCAGCGCAGCGCGATTTTTACCCGCTCTGCAGCGAGAGATCCTACGCAATACGTGCCAGCTAGCGCTGGAGGATGAAATATGGCAGCGGGTCTATACCGTGGCAAAACATCTTCAGCGGGCAGGGTATTGCCGGGGAACCTGTGTCGGAGAGGGACTGGTGATATCGGCTAAGGGTGACTGTGTCATTGCCCGTTGGGATGCCAACAGTAACGGCATTTGGGAGAGCGTTCCCGCGAAAGAGTCCGATACCATCGGATTTCGTTTACAGGACAAAGTCCTGGAGACCCAGCGAGGAGCAACGAGTTGTAATGGCAAAGGGTGGGAGAAAATGACCGATCCAGCCACGATAGAGATTCAGGCGTTTAAGGTTGAGCGCCTGAATATTCGCGGATTTCAACCACTCCTTACGTTGCGTTTGCGTGGAGTGAGCAACGTCGAACCGCAAAAAGTCATTGAAGCCTTTTACAGTGTGACAGGTTTCAACCTGTGAATAGTGAGCGAGGTGTTTCGTCCCTGGCGATGGTCCTGCTACTTCTGGTGCTCGGCAGCCTGTTATTGCAGGGTGTTAGCCGACAAGAAACGAGTTTTGCATCGCGTGTTACAACGGAAAGTCGGTCTTTGCAACGGCAGGCGGTAGTGCAATCCGCCATCGAATGGGGACGCATGCAGTCCTGGGGCTTACAACCGGCTTTACAGTGTCGGCGTTATACCGGGCAGGACGTCGCGGTTTGCCTGCGACGACTTACTGAGACTTCCGTGCTGCTTATTGCGCATTATGAAGGCGTATCGCTATGGCGTCAGGGGGCGATTATCGATGGCAATATCGAATTTTCGGCGCATGGCTGGAGCGATTTTTGTCCGTTAAAGGCGGTAGCGTTATGTCAGACTCCCTGAACAGACAACGTGGTTTTAGCCTGCCGGAAGTTATGCTGGCAATGGTGCTGATGATCATGGTTGTGACTGCGCTATCGGGATACCAGCGGGCGTTGATGAACAGTTTTATCGTCAGAAACCAGTATCAGCAACTCTGGCGTCACGCCTGGCAGCAAACCCAGCTGTATCCGTTTTCACCACCTGTGAACTGGCAGGTTAACCGAATGCAGACAACGGAAGCAGGATGTGTCAGCATCAGCGTTAAAATTTCTTCACCTCTGGGCAGGCAAGGTCAAATGACACGTCTGCATTGCCCGAACCGTCAGTAGTCAGGAGCCGCTATGTTAAGGGTCTACCACTCCAATCGTCTGGATGTGCTGGAAGCGTTAATGGAGTTTATCGTTGAGCGCGAGCGGTTGGACGATCCCTTTGAGCCGGAAATGATCCTGGTGCAAAGCACTGGTATGGCGCAGTGGCTACAAATGACCCTTGCACAGAAATTTGGTATCGCCGCCAACATCGATTTCCCACTACCCGCGAGTTTTATCTGGGATATGTTTGTGCGCGTGCTGCCGGATATCCCGAAAGAGAGCGCGTTCAGCAAACAGAGCATGAGCTGGAAGTTAATGACTCTGCTGCCGCAATTGCTGGATAACGATGACTTCGCACTGCTGCGACACTATCTGACGGACGACACCGATAAACGTAAGCTGTTTCAGCTTTCCTCTCGCGCGGCGGACCTTTTCGATCAGTATTTAGTTTATCGCCCTGACTGGTTAACGCAGTGGGAAGCGGGGCGCCAGATTGAAGGACTCGGCGAGGCTCAGGCATGGCAGGCGCCGTTGTGGAAAGCGCTGGTGGAATACACCGCTGAACTGGGTCAACCGCGCTGGCATCGCGCCAATTTATATCAGCGATTTATTCACACCCTGGAAAATGCGTCTGAATGTCCGCAGGGGCTGCCTTCTCGCGTCTTTATTTGCGGAATTTCGGCGCTACCGCCGGTTTACCTGCAGGCCTTGCAGGCGTTGGGTAAGCACATTGATATTCATCTGCTGTTTACCAACCCTTGTCGCTACTATTGGGGCGACATTAAAGATCCCGCCTGGCTGGCAAAGTTGCTGGCGCGTCAGCGTCGGCACAGTTTTGAAGAACGTCACCTGCCGCTGTTTCGTGATACTCAGAATGCGGCAGGATTGTTTAACAGTGATGGTGAGCAGGATGTAGGCAACCCGATGCTGGCCTCGTGGGGTAAGTTGGGACGTGATTATATTTATCTGCTTTCAGAACTGGAAAACAGCCAGGAGCTGGATGCGTTTGTCGATATAACCCCAGACAATCTTTTGCATAACATTCAGTCGGATATCCTCGAGTTACAAAGCCGGGACGTGGCGGGCGTTACGCTGGACGAGTATTCCCGGAGCGATAACAAACGACTGCTTGATGTGAACGACACCAGCGTGACTTTCCATGTCTGCCATAGCCCTCAGCGTGAAGTGGAAATTCTTCATGACCGACTGCTGGCAATGCTGGAAGCAGATCCCACGCTGACGCCGCGCGACATTATCGTGATGGTGGCGGATATCGACAGCTACAGCCCGTTCATTCAGGCGGTTTTTGGCAGCGCGCCAGCCGACCGTTACTTACCCTATGCGATTTCCGACCGTCGGGCGCGTCAGTCTCATCCCGTCTTGCAGGCCTTTATCAGTCTGCTGTCGCTACCGGATAGCCGTTTTGTCTCTGAGGATGTGCTGGCATTACTGGATGTCCCCGTGCTGGCGGCACGTTTCAATATTGATGAAGATGGTCTGCGCTATCTTCGTTTGTGGGTTAATGAATCAGGTATTCGCTGGGGAATTGACGACGATAACGTGCGTGAGCTGGAACTTCCGCCAACGGGTCAGCATACCTGGCAATTTGGTTTAACGCGCATGCTGCTCGGCTATGCGATGGAAAGCGCCCAGGGCGAGTGGCAATCGGTATTGCCCTATGATGAGTCGAGCGGTTTGATTGCCGAACTGGTAGGGCATCTGGCCTCGTTGCTGATGCAGCTTAATCTCTGGCGTCGAGGACTGGCGCAGGAGCGCCCGCTGGAAGAGTGGCTGCCTGTTTGTCGGGACATGCTTAATGATTTCTTCCTGCCGGATGCGGATACCGAAGCGGCGATGACGCTGATTGAACAGCAGTGGCAGGCCATTATTACTGAAGGACTGGGGGCTGAGTATGGCGATGCCGTACCGCTTTCCTTGCTACGTGATGAGCTGGCGCAGCGTCTCGACCAGGAACGCATTAGCCAGCGCTTCCTGGCAGGGCCCGTTAACATTTGTACGCTGATGCCGATGCGCTCTATTCCTTTTAAGGTTGTATGCCTGCTGGGCATGAACGATGGCGTTTATCCGCGTCAGCTTGCGCCGCTGGGCTTTGATCTGATGAGTCAAAAACCGATGCGGGGCGATCGCAGCCGTCGCGATGATGACCGTTATCTGTTCCTCGAAGCATTAATTTCGGCGCAGCAAACGCTCTACATCAGCTACATTGGCCGCTCAATTCAGGATAACAGCGAACGCTTCCCGTCGGTATTGGTGCAGGAACTGATGGATTACATCGGGCAAAGCCACTATTTGCCGGGCGACGAATCGTTGACCTGCGATCAAAGCGAGGCCCGGGTAAAAGCGCACATTACCTGTCTGCATACCCGCATGCCTTTTGACGCACAAAACTATCAGCCTGGCGAACAGCAAAGCTATGCCCGGGAGTGGCTGCCTGCGGCGAGCCTGTCAGGAAAAGCGCACACGGATTTTGTGCAGCCTCTCCCCTTTGAAATGCCAGCCACGTTAACGCTGGAAACGTTACAGCGATTTTGGGCTCATCCGGTACGGGCCTTTTTTCAGATGCGTTTGCAGGTCAACTTTCGTTCTGAAGAAAGTGAGATCCCGGAAACTGAACCTTTTGTTCTGGAAGGATTAACTCGCTATCAGCTTAATCAGCAATTGCTTAACACGCTGGTTGAAGAGAACGATGCTGAACGACTGTTCCGCCGTTTTCGTGCGGCAGGCGTGCTGCCCTATGGGTCATTTGGCGAAATTCTGTGGGATACGCAGCGTCAGGAGATGCAGTCGCTGGCTGAACGCATTATCGCCTGCCGTCAGCCTTGCCAGAGCATGGAGATTGATCTCATCTGTAACGGTGTGCAAATCACCGGTTGGTTGCCGCAGGTGCAAGAGGACGGTTTGTTGCGCTGGCGCCCATCTTTGATAAGCATTGCCCAGGGGGTGCAACTTTGGCTGGAACATCTTGTCTATTGTGCCAGTGGCGGTATGGGAGAGAGTCGGTTGTTCCTGCGCAAAGACGGGGAATGGCGTTTCCCTCCACTGGCGGCAGAACAGGCGCTGCTGTATTTGTCGCAGCTCATTGAGGGATATCGGGAAGGCATGTCGTCGCCATTGCTGGTATTACCGGAAAGCGGCGGCGCATGGATAAAAACCTGTTATGACGCTGCAAATGATGCCATGTTAGAGGACGACGATACGCTGCAAAAAGCGCGCAGTAAGTTTTTGCAGGCTTATGAAGGCAACATGATGGTTCGTGGCGAAGGCGATGATATCTGGTATCAACGCCTGTGGCGTCAACTGGATGCCGAGACGCTGGAACGCATTGTTTTACAGTCACAGCGCTATCTGTTACCGATTTTTCGCTTTAACCAGTCCTGATGGTTGTATAAAAATTGCGCAATTTGATGGCTTCCACTATGATGCGCATTCTGTCACGGACTGATTCTTAAAAAGAGAAGATGCTGACTTGTTCAGCACGAAGTCTTGCCCTGTTCATGCCACGTATTGATACGTGGTTTGCAGTGAACAGGTGAATACGTTAATGATGAGGTTTGTGAATGCCCCGCAGCACCTGGTTCAGCGCATTACTGTTGTTCGTCGCCCTTTGGGTTCCCGTAAGTCAGGCAGATACCGGTTGGCAGCCTTTAGCTGAAACCATCCGTAAAAGCGATAAAGATACCCGCCAGTATCAGGCCGTGCGCCTTGATAACGGCATGGTCGTGTTGCTGGTATCCGATCCGCAGGCCGTGAAATCCCTTTCTGCACTGGTGGTGCCTGTTGGCTCGCTGGAAGATCCGGACGATCATCAGGGGCTGGCGCATTATCTCGAACACATGTGTCTGATGGGCTCGAAAAAATACCCGCAGCCCGACAGCCTGGCTGAATTCCTGAAAATGCATGGCGGCAGCCACAATGCCAGCACAGCGCCTTACCGTACGGCTTTTTATCTTGAAGTCGAAAACGACGCGCTGGTGGGGGCAGTGGATAGACTGGCGGACGCGATCGCCGATCCGTTGCTGGATAAAAAATATGCCGATCGCGAGCGTAACGCGGTGAACTCCGAGCTGACGCTGGCGCGTACCCGGGATGGGATGCGTATGGCGCAGGTCAGCGCTGAGACGATCAACCCGGCGCACCCTGGCTCGCGTTTCTCCGGCGGAAATCTGGAGACATTAAGCGATAAACCGGGTAACCCGGTGGTGCTGGCTTTACAAAAATTTCATGAAAAGTACTACTCCGCGAACCTGATGAAGGCGGTGATTTATAGTAATAAACCACTGCCAGAGTTGGCGCGGATAGCCGCTGATACTTTCGGCCGCGTACCGAACAGAAATATCGAAAAACCGGAAATCACCGTACCGGTTGTCACCGACGCGCAGAAAGGCATCATCATCCACTATGTGCCGGCGATGCCGCGCAAAGTCTTGCGCGTCGAGTTTCGTATCGATAACAACAGCGCAAAGTTCCGCAGTAAAACTGATGAACTGATAACCTACCTGATTGGCAATCGTAGTCCTGGTACGCTGTCCGACTGGCTGCAAAAACAGGGGCTGGTGGAGGGCATTCGCGCCGATTCCGATCCGGTGGTTAATGGCAACAGCGGGGTATTAGCCATTTCTGCGACGTTAACCGACAAAGGGTTGGCGAACCGCGATGAAGTTGTTGCGGCCATCTTTAGCTATCTCAATCTGTTACGTGAGAAAGGCGTCGATAAACGCTACTTTAACGAACTGGCACACGTGCTGGATCTCGATTTCCGTTATCCTTCAATCACTCGTGATATGGACTACGTGGAATGGCTGGCTGATACCATGATCCGCGTTCCCGTCGAGCATACGTTGGATGCGGTGAATATTGCCGACCAATATGATGCGCAAGCCATTGCGCAACGTCTGGCAATGATGACGCCGCAGAATGCGCGTATCTGGTATATCAGCGCGAAAGAACCGCATAATAAAACCGCTTATTTTGTCGATGCGCCTTATCAGGTGGACAAAATCAGCGACAAAACCTTTGCTGACTGGCAGCAAAAAGCACAGGGCATTGCGCTGTCTTTGCCAGAGCTGAACCCCTACATTCCGGATGATTTCACGCTGATCAAAGCGGATAAAAAATACGCTCACCCGGAACTGATCGTCGATGAGCCGGATTTGCGCGTGGTGTATGCGCCGAGCCAGTATTTTGCCAGCGAGCCGAAGGCTGATGTCAGCGTGATCCTGCGTAACCCGAAAGCGATGGATAGCGCGCGCAACCAGGTATTATTCGCCCTGAACGATTACCTGGCGGGAATCGCGCTCGATCAGTTAAGCAACCAGGCATCGGTGGGGGGAATAGGTTTTTCGACCAACGCAAACAATGGTCTGATGCTTAACGCTAACGGCTACACTCAACGTCTGCCGCAGCTTTTTCAGGCGTTATTGAGCGGTTATTTCAGCTACACCTCAACGGATGAACAACTGGCACAGGCGAAATCCTGGTACGCCCAGATGATGGACTCTGCGGAAAAAGGTAAAGCCTACGATCAGGCGATTATGCCGGTGCAAATGCTGTCTCAGGTGCCCTATTTCTCACGCGATGAACGTCGCGCGCTATTGCCATCCATTACGTTGCAAGAGGTGATGTCCTACCGCGATGCGTTAAAAGCGGGGGCGCGGCCTGAGTTCCTGGTGGTGGGTAATATGAGCAAAGCTCAGGCTACAACCATGGCGCAGGATATTCAGAAACAGCTTGGCGCGAATGGCTCGCAGTGGTGCCGGAACAAAGAAGTGGTCGTGGACAAGAAGCAGTCCGTCATCTTTGAGAAAGCGGGCAGCAGCACGGATTCTGCGCTGGCGGCGGTATTTGTGCCAACTGGCTATGACGAATACAGCAGTTCAGCCTACAGCGCCATGTTAGGGCAAATTGTTCAGCCGTGGTTCTACAACCAACTGCGTACTGAAGAGCAGTTAGGCTATGCCGTATTTGCTTTCCCGATGAGCGTTGGGCGTCAGTGGGGGATGGGGTTCCTGTTACAAAGCAGTGATAAGCAACCGTCTTACCTCTGGGAGCGTTATAAAGCATTTTTCCCGACGGCGGAAGCGAAGCTGCGGACAATGAAACCTGAAGAGTTTGCACAAATTCAGCAGGCGATCATTGCGCAAATGCTACAGGCGCCGCAAACGCTGGGGGAAGAAGCCTCACAGTTAAGCAAAGATTTTGATCGCGGCAATATGCGCTTCGATTCACGTGATAAAATAGTGGCTCAGATTAAACTGCTGACGCCGCAAAAACTTGCCGACTTCTTCCATCAGGCGGTGGTTGAGCCGCAAGGCATGGCGATACTGTCACAGGTTTCCGGCAGTCAGAACGGGAAAGCAGAATACGTGCGCCCGGAAGGCTGGAAAGTGTGGCAGACCGTTAGCGCGTTGCAGCAAACCTTACCCCTGATGAGTGACAAGAATGAATGATGCCGCTGAGTCCCTTGATCCACTGCGCTTGCCCCTGACGGGCGAGCGCCTGATTGAAGCCTCTGCGGGCACCGGTAAAACTTTTACCATCGCCGCCCTGTATTTACGTTTACTGCTTGGACTGGGCGGCTCTGCCGCCTTTCCACGTCCTCTGACCGTTGAAGAACTGTTAGTGGTCACCTTTACCGAGGCGGCCACAGAGGAACTGCGTGGCCGAATTCGTAGCAACATTCATGAGCTGCGCATTGCCTGCCTGCGTGAAACCACCGACAACCCGCTATATGCCCGTTTGTTAGACGAAATAGCCGATAAAAAACAGGCCGCCCAGTGGCTGCTATTGGCTGAAAGACAGATGGATGAAGCGGCGGTGTTTACCATTCATGGTTTTTGTCAACGCATGCTGAGCCTCAACGCCTTTGAGTCAGGCATGCTGTTTGAACAGCAACTGATTGAAGACGAATCACTGCTGCGTTATCAGGCGTGCGCGGACTTCTGGCGGCGGCATTGCTATCCGTTGTCCCGCGACATTGCGCAGGTCATTTTTGAAACGTGGAAAGGTCCTCAGGCGCTATTGAGGGATATCGATCGCTATCTGCAGGGCGAAGCGCCGGTGATCAAGGCTCCCCCGTCCGATGACGAAACGCTGGCCTCCCGACACGAACAAATTCTCGCCCGCATTAACCGGATTAAGCAGCAATGGCGCGGCTCTGTTGATGAGCTGGACGGGCTGCTGGAAGCCTCCGGGATCGACCGACGTAAATTCAATCGCGGTAACCAGAGCAAGTGGATCGAAAAGATCAGCGCATGGGCACAGGAAGAAACCCAGAGTTACCAGCTTCCTGACGCGCTGGAGAAATTCTCACAGCGTTTTCTGCAAGAGCGCACCAAAGCGGGGGGCGTAACGCCTCAGCACCCGCTTTTCGTCGCCATTGATGAACTACTTAGCGAACCGTTAACTCTCCGCGATCTGGTGATCACCCGGGCGCTGGCGGAGATCCGTTCCGCTGTTGCTGAGGAGAAGCGTCGACGCGGCGAGCTTGGCTTTGACGATATGCTCAGCCGTCTGGATGCGGCGTTGCGCAGTGACAGCGGCGATGCGCTGGCGGCGGCTATCCGTACCCGTTTCCCGGTCGCGATGATCGATGAATTTCAGGATACCGATCCGCAGCAGTACCGCATATTCCGCCGGATCTGGCAGCATCAGCCAGAGACCGCGCTGCTGTTGATTGGCGATCCCAAACAGGCTATTTATGCGTTTCGCGGCGCGGATATTTTCACCTATATGAAGGCGCGCAGCGAAGTCAGCGCACACTATACGCTCGATACCAACTGGCGTTCTGCCCCCGGCATGGTCAATAGCGTGAATACGCTTTTCAGCCAGATGGACGACGCCTTTATGTTCCGCGAAATCCCCTTTAGCCCGGTAAAATTTGCAGAGAAAAACCAGTCGCTGCGGTTTGTTTTACATGGTGAAACGCAGCCCGCAATGAGTATGTGGCTGATGGAAGGGGAAAGTTGTGGCGTAGGCGACTACCAGAACTACATGGCGCAGGTGTGCGCGACGCAAATTCGCGACTGGCTGAAGGCCGGACACTCTGGTGATGCGCAACTGGTCAGCGGTAAAGCATCCAGGCCGGTACGCGCCTCAGACATCAGCGTACTGGTTCGTAGCCGCCAGGAGGCGGCGCTGGTCCGCGATGCCCTGACGCAACTGGCGATTCCCTCCGTCTACCTTTCCAACCGTGACAGCGTATTTGAAACGCTGGAAGCGCAGGAATTGCTGTGGATGCTGCAAGCGGTGATGACGCCGGAACGGGAAAACACACTGCGTAGCGCGCTGGCGACCTCAATGATGGGGCTGAATGCGCAGGATATTGAAGCATTAAATAACGATGAGAATGCCTGGGATGCGGTAGTTGAAGAATTCGACGGCTATCGTCAAATCTGGCATAAACGCGGCGTCATGCCGATGCTGCGTGCGCTGATGACAAATCGCCAGATTGCGGAAAACCTGCTGGCGACGGCAGGGGGCGAACGCCGTCTAACCGATATTTTACATATCAGCGAACTGCTCCAGGAAGCGGGATCGCAACTGGAAAGCGAGCATGCGCTGGTGCGCTGGTTGTCCCAGCATATTCTTGAACCGGACAGCAATGCGTCCAGCCAGCAGCTCAGACTGGAAAGCGACAAGCATCTGGTACAAATCGTGACCATTCATAAATCGAAAGGGCTGGAATACCCGCTGGTCTGGCTGCCGTTTATCACGAATTTCCGCGTCCAGGATCAGGCGTTCTACCACGATCGCAGCTCCTTTGAAGCGGTACTGGACCTCAGTGACGCCAGGGAGAGCGTTGAGCTGGCAGAGGCTGAACGCCTGGCGGAAGACCTGCGCTTGCTCTACGTTGCGCTAACCCGTTCGGTATGGCACTGCAGCCTTGGCGTTGCGCCGTTGATACGTCGTCGAGGCGATAAAAAAGGGGATACCGATGTGCATCAGAGCGCCCTTGGTCGTCTGTTGCAAAAAGGTGAGCCAATGGATGCCGTGGGACTGCGTGGCGCGATTGACGCACTGGGTTGCGACGATATTGCCTGCCTGACGCCAGGTCAACCTGACGGTGAGCGCTGGCAGGTTGCACAGCCGGTCAGCGCCACATTGAGTGCGAGAACATTGCAACGCACCCCCGGCGATGGCTGGCGCGTGACCAGTTATTCCGGCCTGCAACAGCGCGGACATGGAATCGCGCAGGATCTGATCCCGCGCCTGGATGTTGATGCCGCAGGCGTTGGCGAGGTCATTGCGGAGTCAGGACTCACCCCGCATCAATTTCCGCGCGGCGCCTCGCCGGGCACGTTTTTGCATAGCCTGTTTGAGGACCTTGATTTTACCCAACCGGTAGATCCGCATTGGGTCGAGGAAAAACTGGCCTTGGGCGGTTATGACGCGCATTGGACGCCGGTTTTGACCGCATGGCTGGACGTCATTTTGCAGGCGCCTCTTAACGAGACGGGCGTCAGTTTGAGCCAACTTTCCGCCCGTGAAAAACAGGTGGAGATGGAGTTTTATCTGCCGATTTCGCAGCCGCTGATGGCCAGCCGACTTGATGCGTTGATCCGTAAATACGATCCGCTCTCAGCGGGCTGCTCTGCGTTGGATTTTATGCAGGTACGCGGCATGCTAAAAGGGTTTATTGACCTGGTGTTTCGTCATCAGGGGCGTTATTACCTGCTTGATTACAAATCTAACTGGCTGGGTGAAGACAGCGCAGCCTACACGCAGCAGGCGATGGCCTCAGCCATGCAGGCGCATCGCTACGACCTGCAATATCAACTTTATACCCTGGCGCTGCATCGCTACTTACGCCATCGCATTGCTGATTATGACTATGAACGCCATTTTGGCGGCGTTATCTATCTTTTCCTGCGCGGCGTTGATGGCGAGGATCCGCAGCAGGGAATTTACGCCACCCGACCAGACGGAGAATTGATCGCTTTGATGGATGAGATGTTTGCTGGTGCGGAGCTGGAGGAGATGTCATGACAATCCAGAAACGATTACTGGAAGCCGTTGAACAAAAACAGCTCCGGCCTCTGGATGCCCAGTTTGCGCTGGCAGTGGCCGGAAATGGTAATCCTGCGGTTGCGCTGGCTGCGGCATTGCTCAGCCGCGAAGCGGGAGAAGGGCACGTCTGCTTACCACTTTCGCGATTATCCTTACGCGAAGATGCTCATCCTTTGTTAAGCGCCTGGCTTGCTGAGATGGGCGAGCCTGAAGACTGGGCGGAATGTTTGCTGGCCTCCGGGGCAGTAAGCCATGGCGAGCAACCGACCCCGCTGGTGCTGTACGGCGATCGCCTGTATCTGAACCGCATGTGGCATAACGAACGCGCGGTGGCGCGTTTTTTCAGTGAAGTTAACCACGCCATTGAGGTGGATGAACAACGGCTGACTGACACGCTGGAGGCGCTGTTTCCATCATCGGAAGGCGTTAACTGGCAAAAGGTGGCCGCTGCTGTGGCGCTGACCCGCCGTATATCAGTGATCTCCGGCGGGCCGGGCACCGGAAAAACGACAACGGTCGCGAGACTTCTGGCGGCGTTGATCCAGATGGCGGACGGTGAACGCTGCCGTATTCGTCTGGCGGCGCCAACGGGAAAAGCGGCTGCGCGTCTGACCGCCTCGTTGGGAGCGGCGTTGCGAGAACTGCCGCTTACCGATGAGCAAAAGAAACGCATTCCCGATGATGCCAGTACGCTGCATCGGTTATTAGGCGCTCAGCCCGGCAGCCAGCGCTTGCGTCATCACGCGGGGAATCCGCTGCATGTGGATGTGCTGGTGGTGGATGAAGCTTCAATGATTGATTTGCCGATGATGTCGCGCCTTATCGATGCCCTACCGCCGCACGGGCGGGTGATTTTTCTCGGCGATCGTGACCAGCTCGCCTCCGTCGAGGCGGGGGCGGTGCTCGGGGATATCTGTGCTTTTGTCAGCGAAGGATTTACCCCGGAACGTGCCCGGCAGCTTAGTCGCCTGACCGGTAGCGCTATTCCGGCGGGAACGGGTACTCAGGCGGCGGCGTTGCGTGACAGTTTGTGTCTGCTGCAAAAAAGCTATCGTTTCGGCAGTGATTCTGGGATCGGTCAATTGGCTGCTGCGATTAATCGCGGTGACAAAGCTGCGGTAAAAACGGTTTTCCAGCAGGGATTCAGCGATATCGAAAAACGCACGTTACGCAGCAGTGAAGATTACGCCGCGATGCTGGATGAGGCGCTGGCAGGTTATGGGCACTACCTGGATTTACTGCATGAGGGCGCCGCGCCGGATGCCATCATTCAGGCCTTCAATGAGTATCAGCTGCTATGCGCTTTGCGGGAAGGGCCGTTTGGCGTAGGCGGTTTGAATGAGCGCATTGAGCAGGTGATGGCGCAAAAACGTAAAATTCACCGTTCGACGCACAGTCGTTGGTATGAGGGAAGACCGGTGATGATTTCGCGCAATGACAGTTCGCTGGGGTTATTTAACGGTGATATTGGCATTGCCCTCGATCGCGGACAAGGGCTGAGGGTGTGGTTTGCGCTGCCGGACGGTTCGATTAAGTCGGTGCAACCCTGCCGCTTGCCTGAGCATGAAACCACCTGGGCGATGACGGTACATAAATCGCAGGGCTCTGAGTTTGACCATGCGGCGCTGATTTTACCCAGCCAGCATTCCCCCGTGGTTACCCGCGAGCTGGTCTATACCGCCGTAACCCGCGCGCGCCGCCGTCTGTCGCTGTATGCCGATGAACGAATATTGGGCGGGGCAATTGTCATGCGTACCGAACGCCGCAGCGGACTGTCGGCGTTATTTAATGACGGCATGATGTAGCTGTCGGCCGGATGAGGCTGTTATGCCGCATCCGGCAGCCACGCCTAGGCCAAATCAGCCATCAGCACTTTTGATCGCCGCTGATAGTTGTACATCTCTTTCTTGCTTTCCGGCAGCAGGTCGATATCCACCGGCGTGAAGCCGCGCTCCTGGAACCAGTGGATGCTGCGGGTGGTCAGTACGAACAGCTTACTCAGCCCCATTTGCCGGGCCTGCGCGGCGATCCGCTCCAGCAATACTTCCCCACGTGACGAACTACGGTAATCCGGGTGTACCGCCACGCAGGCCATTTCGCCAATCCTCTCTTCCGGGAAAGGATACAGTGCGGCGCAGGCGATGGTCAGGTTATCGCGCTGAATAATGGTGAATTTGTCGATCTCCATTTCCAGTTGCTCGCGCGAGCGGCGGACCAGAATGCCTTGTTGTTCCAGCGGACGGATCAGCTCCAGAATACCGCCGATATCGTTAATGGTGGCGCGACGAATTTGCTCCGCGCTTTCCATCACGATTTGCGTACCGATGCCATCGCGTGAGAACAGTTCCTGCAGCAACGCGCCATCTTCCTGATAGCTGATCAGGTGGCAGCGGCGTACGCCACTGCGACAGGCTTTCACCGCACCACGCAGGAAGCGCACCGTACCTGAGCTGTAGTCACCTTTCTCTTCCTGTGACTCGACGCGCGCCTGGGCTTCGTTAGGGAACAATTCGGAAATAATATCGCCATCATCGTTGGTGACCCCCTGGGAGGAGCAAAAGCCAATCATTTTCTCCGCCTTCAGTTTGATAGCCAACTGCGTGGCGACCTCTTCTGACGTCAGATTAAAGCTCTCACCGGTAACGGAAACGGCGACTGGCCCCATCAGGACTATCGCGCCACTGTCCAGTTGACGGTGAATGGCTTCTTCATCAATACGACGAATACGCCCGCTATGGCAGTAGTCTACGCCGTCATCAACGCCCAGCGGCTGGGAGATAATAAAATTACCGCTGACCACATTGATATGCGCACCCTGCAATGGCGTATTATTCAGGCTCATCGACAGGCGGGCGGTAATATCAAGCTGGAGCAATCCCGCAGCCTGTTTGACCAGCTCCAGGGTTTTAGCGTCGGTGACGCGCGTATTTTTGTGGTACACCGGCTCATAATGATGCGCCGCAAGATTGGCATCAATCTGCGGTCGTGCGCCATAGACCACGACAAGGCGGATGCCGAGGCTATGAAGAAGCCCAATGTCATTGACGATACTGGAAAAGTTTTCATGCTCGATGGCTTCGCCGCCCAGCATAATGACAAACGTTTTTCCCCGATGGGTATTGATATAGGGAACAGAATGGCGGAATCCCTGTACCAGTTCGGTTCTACGCTCCTTCACCACGGCACACCCTCATTGCATGATTATTCGTAATTTGTGTATTTTTATTCTGTTTTGGTGCTGTGCGCAAGCGTAATTTTTACTCATGCCGAAGATTTTTTTCAGTAATGCCGTGAATATAAAAAGAATGTTTACCCTTTTATAGATGACAGATTATGCGTCATTCGTTAAAGTTTCCGGTCAATTCGGACGTTTTACGTATTACTTCAATAAAGATTTCTTTTGCTCGGGAGAAGCATGTCGGGATCCAATTCAGCAATCAGTCGCCGTCGTTTACTGCAAGGTGCGGGTGCTATGTGGCTTTTGAGCGTCAGTCAGGTTGGTCTGGCTGCTGTGAGTCAGGTCGTTGCCGTTCGTATCTGGCCTGCGTCCAGTTATACCCGCGTCACGGTGGAATCCAACCGTTTGCTGAAATACAAACAGTTTGCCCTGAGTAATCCTGAGCGTGTGGTTGTCGATATTGAAGGCGTTAATTTGAACTCGGTGCTTAAGGGCATCGGCGCGCAGATTCGTCCTGACGATCCCTATATTAAGTCGGCGAGAGTCGGGCAATTTGACCCGCAGACCGTGCGGATGGTGTTCGAGCTGAAACAGAATGTGAAGCCGCAACTCTTTGCCCTGGCCCCCGTAGCCGGTTTTAAAGAGCGCCTGGTCATGGATCTTTATCCTGCCAATGCGCAGGATGTTCAGGATCCGCTGCTGGCGCTGCTTGAAGATTACAACAAGGACGATCTGGATAAACAGGTGCCGCCTGCGCAAAGTGGTCCGCAACCGGGTAAAGCGGGGCGCGATCGTCCGATTGTCATTATGCTGGATCCCGGACACGGTGGAGAAGACTCCGGTGCGGTGGGGAAATACAAGACGCGTGAAAAAGATGTGGTACTGCAAATTGCCCGTCGCCTGCGAGCCCTTATTGAAAAAGAGGGCAACATGAAGGTCTTTATGACGCGTAATGAAGATATATTCATTCCGCTAAAAGTGCGTGTGGCGAAAGCGCAGAAACAGCGTGCAGACCTGTTTGTCTCTATTCACGCCGATGCCTTTACCAGCCGGCAACCCAGCGGCTCATCGGTGTTTGCGCTCTCGACTAAAGGGGCGACCAGTACCGCGGCAAAATATCTGGCCCAAACCCAGAACGCCTCGGATCTCATCGGTGGCGTTAGCAAAAGCGGTGACCGTTATGTCGACCACACCATGTTCGATATGGTGCAATCGCTGACCATCGCCGACAGCCTGAAGTTTGGCAAAGCGGTGCTGAATAAGCTTGGTAAAATCAACAACCTGCATAAGAATCAGGTTGAGCAAGCCGGGTTCGCGGTGCTGAAAGCGCCGGATATTCCCTCCATCCTCGTGGAAACGGCATTTATCAGTAACGTCGAAGAAGAGCGTAAGCTGAAGACGGCGACCTTCCAGCAGGAAGTGGCGGAGTCGATTCTGGCAGGGATTAAAGCTTACTTTGCCGATGGTGCGACGCTGGCGAGAAGGGGATAACAAAAAAGCGCTGAAAAGCGCTTTTTTTACGAACGACAGATACAAAAAAACACCCGTTAAGGTGCTTAATGTGTTGGTTGCGGGGGCCGGATTTGAACCGACGACCTTCGGGTTATGAGCCCGACGAGCTACCAGGCTGCTCCACCCCGCGTCCGTCTTTTTGCTTGGTATTTCAAACCACATCTACATTGGCTTTCCTCGTTCACCTCAGTCACTTACTGGAGTAAGCTCCTAAGGATTCACTGCGTCGCCGCCTTGCTGTGATTCGAACTACTTTGCAAAAATATTGCAGCAAATATGATTGGTTGCGGGGGCCGGATTTGAACCGACGACCTTCGGGTTATGAGCCCGACGAGCTACCAGGCTGCTCCACCCCGCGTCCGTCATTACTCTTCCATCGAGTAACGTTACTGCTTCTGATTTTAATTGGTTGCGGGGGCCAGATTTGAACTGACGACCTTCGGGTTATGAGCCCGACGAGCTACCAGGCTGCTCCACCCCGCGTCCGTGGATGCGCACTATACTCTGCTCGCATTTTCATGCAACCCTTTTTTCACCTTGATCACGTTTTAAGGGTGAAAATGAACAAAAACAACGTATTCTGGATTATTTTTTGCGCAAAATTTGCGTTCGGGTATGCATACGCATTTCATTAGGTACGGGGGTTTGTTATCTTCGTCTCGCATTCAGGCAACATAAGACGAGAACAATGAAAGGACGTTGGGCAAAATATCTTCTGGCGGGAGCTGTCGTTGCGATGCTCGCCGCGTGTTCCTCAAAACCCACCGATCGTGGGCAGCAGTATAAAGACGGGAAATTTACCCAGCCTTTCTCACTGGTGAACCAGCCTGATGCGGTTGGCGCGCCAATCAATGCCGGTGATTTCGCCGAGCAGGTTAATCAAATTCGCAGCGCTTCGCCGCGTTTGTACGGTAACCAGAGCAACGTCTACAACGCTATCCAGCAATGGTTACGTGCGGGCGGTGATACGCGCAGCATGCGTCAGTTTGGTATTGACGCGTGGCAAATGGAAGGGGCGGACAACTACGGTAACGTCCAGTTTACGGGTTATTACACGCCGGTTATTCAGGCGCGCCACACGCGTCAGGGCGAGTTCCAGTATCCTATTTATCGCATGCCGCCAAAACGCGGACGTTTACCCTCTCGTGCCGAGATCTACGCAGGCGCGCTAAGCGATAATTATATTCTGGCGTACAGCAACTCCCTGATGGACAACTTTATTATGGATGTTCAGGGCAGTGGCTATATCGATTTTGGCGACGGCAGCCCGCTAAACTTCTTTAGCTATGCCGGGAAAAACGGCCATGCCTATCGCAGTATCGGTAAGGTGTTGATTGATCGTGGCGAAGTGAAAAAAGAAGATATGTCGATGCAGGCCATTCGCCACTGGGGAGAGACGCACAGCGAGGCCGAAGTGCGTGAGCTGCTGGAGCAGAACCCATCGTTTGTCTTCTTTAAGCCGCAATCTTTTGCGCCGGTGAAAGGGGCCAGCGCGGTACCGCTGATTGGCCGCGCATCCGTGGCTTCTGACCGCAGTATCATTCCTGCGGGCACCACGTTACTGGCGGAAGTCCCCTTACTGGACAATAACGGTAAGTTCACCGGCCAGTACGAACTGCGCCTGATGGTGGCGCTGGATGTGGGCGGTGCGATTAAAGGCCAGCACTTTGATATCTATCAGGGTATTGGCGCTGACGCCGGACATCGTGCCGGGTGGTATAATCACTACGGTCGCGTATGGGTGCTGAAAACAGCGGCCAACGCGGGTAACGTATTTAGCGGTTAATTGCCGGATGGCGCTTCGCTTATCCGGCCTACATTACTGAGTAGGCCTGATAAGGCGTAGCCGCCATCAGGCAATGATGCAGTCATCAAGGGCGGTATTTGTCCGCTCTTTTTGTTTTCTATATTTGAGGTTCTATGTCTGTGGTTATCAGTGACGCCTGGCGTCAGCGTTTTGGCGGCACGGCGCGGCTGTATGGCGAAAATGCGCTGCAGTTATTTGCCGGCGCGCATGTTTGCGTGGTCGGGATTGGCGGTGTGGGATCGTGGGCGGCGGAAGCGCTGGCGCGTACCGGCATTGGCGCGATTACGCTCATCGATATGGATGATGTTTGCGTCACCAATACTAACCGTCAGATCCATGCGCTGCGCGATAACGTTGGTTTAGCGAAAGCTGAGGTGATGGCGGAACGTATCCGCCAGATTAACCCGGAGTGCCGGGTGAACGTGGTCGATGATTTTGTTACGCCAGATAACGTTGCGGAGTATATGAATGCGGGTTATTCGTATGTCATCGATGCGATTGACAGCGTGCGCCCGAAAGCGGCGCTCATTGCGTACTGTCGGCGTAATAAGATTCCGCTGGTAACCACCGGCGGTGCGGGCGGGCAGATCGATCCGACGCAGATTCAGGTGGTTGATCTGGCAAAAACCATTCAGGATCCGCTGGCGGCCAAGCTGCGTGAGCGGCTGAAGAGTGATTTTGGCGTGGTGAAAAACAGTAAAGGCAAGCTGGGCGTGGATTGCGTGTTCTCGACCGAGGCGCTGGTTTACCCGCAGGCAGATGGCTCGGTGTGTGCCATGAAGGCGACGGCGGAAGGGCCAAAACGTATGGATTGTGCCTCAGGGTTTGGCGCCGCCACCATGGTGACGGCTACCTTTGGCTTTGTAGCCGTTTCCCATGCGCTGAAGAAGATGATGGCGAAAGCGGCGCGCCAGAGTTGATTGTGTCGGATGGCGTTATGCTTATCCGACCTACAGTTCGTGCGATGTTATAGGCCGGATAAGACGCATCAGCCGTCGTCATCCGGCTTGCCGGGCAGCCTCAAGAATCGCCTCGTTCAACGCATGCAGGCCCTGGCTTCGCGAGGCGCTGAGTTGCGCGCTTAACCCTAACTCGTCAAATAGCGCCATGGGTGAATGCGCCCGTAACTCGGCTGCGGTTTTACCTTCAACGGCGGTGAGCAATACCGCCAACAGCCCGCGCACAATGCGGCCTTCGCTGTCGCCGAAGAAATGCAGGGTGCCGTTCTCGTGCAGGGTATATCCCAGCCAGACGCGGTTTTCACATCCCGCTATCTCTTTTGCCTGCGCCCTTAGCGCCTCCGGCAGCGCCGGAAGCTGCTTACCCAGCAGAATTAGCTGACGATATTTATCCTCCCACTGGCTGAGCGGGGCAAACGTAGTACGCAACGTCTCTTCCGTTACGGTTGTGCCAAACGGGTGTCCGGCGAATAAAGGGCTTGTCATTAATCCACCAATATTTCCAGCGCGCGGTCAACGGCTGCGACCAACGCATCCACATCACTTTGCGTATTATAGGGCGCAAAAGAGGCGCGTAGGGTCCCGGATACGCCCAGCTCCGCCAGCAGTGGTTGTGCGCAGTGTTGCCCTGCGCGCAGCGCAATGCCATATTCGGCCAGCAGCGTCACCATGTCACTGTGATGAACGCCAGCGAAATCAAAGGCTAACAGACTGGAGTCCTGACAACGGAAGGAACGAAAACCGGGACGTTTCGCCAGGGCGTCTTCTGCCAGCGTCGCCAGACCCCGGCTCCAGTTTTCGGCCTGCGCAACATCAATGTCCGCCAGCCACTCGAGCGCCGCGCTTAGCCCGATGACGCCAGCTACGTTAGGCGTACCGGCCTCAAGCTTCCAGGGGGCCGCCTGGGTGGTGAAACCGTCAAAGCTGACTTCGCTAATCATCTTGCCGCCGCCGAGCCACGGTGACATGGCTTCCAGTAATTCTGGCTTACCATACAGTACGCCAATACCGGTAGGGCCATACAACTTGTGGCCCGAGAAGGCATAGAAATCAATATCTAACTGCTGCACGTTAGCGGGAAAATGCACAATTCCCTGCGCGCCATCAACCATCACCACCATGCCAGCCTCATGGGCGAGCGTAATGGCGCGGGCTAAATCCGGGCAACCGCCGGTGACGTTCGACATCTGCCCCAGCGCCAGAATGCGACTGCGCGGAGTGATGAGCTCAACCAGACGCTCGACGTCCGGTAGCAAATGGGCGTTGAGCGGGAGTTTGACTACCTTAGCGCCCGTTTGCTCAGCCACCATCAACCATGGAACGAGATTGGCATGATGTTCCGCCACGCTGACGATAATCTCATCGCCCGGCCGTAAGCGCGGACGCGCATAGCTTTGGGCAACCATGTTGACAGCTTCCGTTGTGCCACGGGTCCAGACTATCGTTTTGTCATCCGGGGCGTTGATCAGGCGCGCGGCCTTTTCCCGTGCGGCCTCATAGCGCGCGGTCAGGCGTTGCGCTTCGGCAAACTGGCTGCGATGCACGTTCCCGGCGCTCAGGCTATAAAATTGCTGGGTCGCCTCAATCACGGATTGCGGCTTCAGTGCAGTAGCAGCGCTGTCGAGGTAGACGCCGGCATCGTTGAGTGCGGGAAATTGCGCGCGAAACTGCGCGGGATTAAATGCGTTCATGGTCATCCTCAGTTCAATAAACCGATCGTCGCGCAAAACAGGCGCTGACACAAGGGTTGTGCTAACCATCGGAATACTCTGGATATCCTGGCAAAGTCCTCACAGTGTCTTATGCTAAATAGCGTTAGGCGAGCAATTTTGCCTGTTACGGAGTGTGTTTTTAATAGCATAAATCGCTTTAAGGAGAAGAAGATGAAAAAGACTGCCGCAATTATCTCTGCCTGTATGCTGACTTTTGCCCTGAGCGCCTGTTCTGGATCGAATTACGTGATGCACACCAACGATGGTCGATCAATCGTATCTGATGGCAAGCCACAGACCGACAATGAAACGGGAATGATTTCGTATAAAGACGCTAACGGCAACAAACAGCAGATCAACCGTACCGATGTGAAAGAGATGGTAGAACTGGATAACTAACCGGTCGCCATTGACATAAAGTCGGACAAAAAAAAGCACCGCAATTTGGCGGTGCTACATTAATCACTATGGACAGACAGGGTAAATGTACAGGAAGTGAAAAAGGGTAGCTTTGCTACCATGGTCTGAATCGCAGACCAATTGCAAACACAACAACACAACATCACAACCGTAAGCCAAAAGCCCACCAGAACACGCATTCCGATAAAACTTTTCGTTCCGGCTTCAGGAAGTGCCGCCACTATAGGTATTTGCTGGTAGAACCTCAACGGACAATTTATAATGGCTCAGATAAAAAAAACTAATAGGTTACATCCTGTTAGATAATTGTTAAATTCATTTAACATCAAAGCCTAAAAGTCATGTCAAAACGATTACCACCCCTAAATGCATTGCGTGTTTTTGATGCCGCAGCGCGCCATTTGAGCTTTACCCGCGCAGCGGAAGAGCTTTTTGTGACGCAGGCCGCAGTAAGTCATCAAATCAAGTCACTTGAGGATTTCCTGGGGCTGAAGCTGTTTCGTCGACGCAATCGATCTCTGCTGTTAACAGAAGAGGGTCAAAGCTATTTCCTCGACATCAAAGAGATTTTTTCGCAATTAACTGACGCGACGCGTAAACTTCAGGCACGCAGTGCAAAAGGTGCGCTTACCGTTAGTTTATTGCCCAGTTTCGCGATCCAATGGCTGGTGCCCAGACTCTCTAGCTTTAACTCAGCTTATCCGGGAATCGATGTCAGGATCCAGGCGGTGGACCGTCAGGAAGACAAACTGGCTGACGATGTTGATGTGGCGATTTTCTACGGACGCGGCAACTGGCCGGGTCTGCGCGTTGAAAAATTGTACGCAGAATATTTATTGCCGGTCTGCTCGCCGCTGCTACTTACCGGTGATAAGCCGCTGAAGACGCCGGATGATCTGGCAAAACACACATTGTTGCACGATGCGTCGCGGCGTGACTGGCAAGCCTATACGCGCCAGCTTGGCCTGAATCATATTAACGTACAGCAAGGGCCTATCTTCAGCCATAGCGCCATGGTGCTACAGGCTGCTATCCATGGACAGGGGATTGCGCTGGCGAATAACGTTATGGCGCAGTCCGAAATTGAAGCCGGACGTCTGGTCTGTCCGTTCAATGATGTTCTGGTCAGCAAAAACGCGTTTTATCTGGTTTGTCATGACAGTCAGGCAGAACTGGGTAAAATAGCCGCCTTCCGTCAGTGGATACTGGCGAAAGCGGCCTCGGAACAAGAAAAATTCCGCTTTCGTTATGAACAATAAATTACGTAGGGTATTAACATGACCAGCCGTTTTATGCTGATTTTTGCCGCCGTAAGTGGTTTTATCTTTGTGGCGTTGGGCGCCTTTGGGGCACATGTTCTGAGTAAAACCCTGGGTGTCGTAGAAATGGGTTGGATCCAGACTGGCCTTGAGTATCAGGCGTTTCATACGCTGGCTATCTTCGGCCTGGCCGTCGCCATGCAGCGACGCATTAGCATTTGGTTTTACTGGAGTAGCGTGTTTCTGGCATTAGGAACGGTGCTGTTTAGCGGTAGCCTGTATTGCCTCGCGCTCTCCCATTTACGCCTGTGGGCGTTTGTTACCCCCGTCGGTGGTTTTAGCTTCCTTGTGGGCTGGGCGCTGATGTTAGTGGGCGCTATTCGATTGAAACGTAAGGGCGTTAGCCATGAATAAGGTTGTATTGTTGTGTCGCCCGGGTTTTGAAAAAGAGTGCGCCGCAGAAATTACGGATAAAGCAGGACGTCGGGAAATCTTCGGTTTCGCCCGTGTAAAAGACAATGCGGGCTATGTGATCTTCGAATGCTATCAGCAGGACGATGCCGAAAAGTTAGTGAAAGAGCTGCCGTTTAGCTCGTTGATTTTTGCCCGTCAGATGTTTGTGGTGGGCGAACTGCTGCAATATTTACCGCCGGAAGACCGTATTACGCCAATTGTCGGCATGTTGCAGGGCGTGGTGGAAAAAGGCGGCGATCTGCGAGTCGAAGTCGCCGACACCAATGAAAGCAAAGAGCTGGTTAAGTTCTGCCGTAAATTTACCGTACCGCTGCGCGCGGCGCTGCGCGAAGCGGGCGTACTGGCAAAATATGAAACGCCGAAACGTCCAGTGGTTCATGTTTTCTTTATCGCCCCTGGCTGTTGTTATACCGGTTATTCCTGGCCTGACAATAACTCCCCGTTCTACATGGGTATTCCGCGCCTGAAGTTCCCGGCCGATGCGCCGAGCCGCTCAACGCTGAAGCTGGAAGAGGCGCTGCATGTGTTCATTCCAGAAGATGAGTGGGACGAGCGTTTGGCCAATGGCATGTATGCCGTGGATTTAGGCGCATGTCCGGGCGGTTGGACCTATCAACTGGTTAAACGCAACATGTGGGTTTATTCCGTGGATAATGGTCCGATGGCGCAAAGCCTGATGGATACAGGGCAGGTCACCTGGCTGCGCGAAGACGGATTTAAGTATCGCCCGAATCGTAACAACATCTCGTGGATGGTGTGCGACATGGTGGAGAAACCGGCGAAGGTTGCCGCGCTGATGGCGCAGTGGCTGGTCAACGGCTGGTGTCGCGAGACGATCTTCAACCTCAAGCTGCCGATGAAAAAACGTTATGAAGAGGTATCGCAGAATCTGGCCTATATCCAGGCACAGCTTGATGAGCATGGCGTCAATGCCCAGATGCAGGCGCGTCAGTTGTATCATGATCGGGAAGAAGTGACCGTACACGTGCGTCGTCTGTGGGCTGCCGTCGGCGGTCGCCGGGACGAGCGATAACGCTAAACATAGACCGGATGGCGGCGTAAACGTCTTATCCGGTCTATGTTGTTTCAATCAGCTGCGTATCTGACACGATATGCGTCACACCATCCAGACGCCCAATCCGGGCCTCCCCGGAACGATTAAACTTACTTTTATCGATCAGCAATAAAGATTGCGATGCGCGCTTAAGCAGAATGGATTTGAAGTCTGCGTTGGTGGCATTGGAGTCCCAGAGCGTGCCGTCGCTGTCGATCCCTTCGCAGGAAAAAATAAACAGATCGATATCGAGGGATTTTAGCTGCGAGATGAGCGCGGGATTAACATAACAGCCGTATTTACGTTCAAGGCGGCCGCCAGAGCTGATGAGCTGAATGTGTTCGCGTTTTGCCAATTCCTGGCAAATGGGTTGGCTGTTGGTAAAAACCTGAATGTCGATGTCCGGTAGCTGACGTGCCAGATACCAGCAGGTTGAGCTGGCGTCTAAGGCGATCACCATTCCTTCTTCAATCCATGCCAGCGCTTCCCGCGCAATATCCGCTTTGTGCGCATAGTGGCTTTTGAGTCGAATATGAAACGGGTCGCCACTGTCCTGATTTTTCCGGTGAATGGCCTTGGCCCGTCCGTGATTGCGTAGCACTTTGCCCTGGGTTTGTAATTCACTGAGATCGCGGCGGATGGTCTCTTTGCTGACGTTAAGCTGCAAAGACAGGGCTTCGGTTGTCAGGCTTTTGTGGTGGGTAAGCAGATCTACGATGGCCTGCTGGCGCGCCGCTTTCATGTTCTGATCCTCATTTTATGCAGCATGCCCGTACCAGACGGGCATGCTGACCAGAGATTATGGCGTTACCCCTTTTTTTAAAAGAATATTCCCGTACTTTGCCCGTTCTCCTGTGATAACGATCGCAAACGCCTTTTGCGCGCGTTCGTAAAAGGCATAACGGTCAATACGCGTGATGTCTGGGCAGGGGGTCTGTAAGGAAAGCGCCTGGCGATAGCGAGCCTCGACGTCAGGATCGAGAGCGTCGCCTTCTACTGCCGCCATCATCACCAGCGGCGGGGCGTAGCTGTCCAGTTCAAAAAGCGGAATAATCGCCTGCAGCAGATCGCTGACCAGCAGACCGTCGGCGCGAATCACCTGCGGTCCCATGCTGTGAGCCGGAAAATGGGCATCGGAAAAGATAATCTCATCGCCGTGACCCATTTCAGCCAGCACCTTCAGCAGGTCGGGAGAAATTAAGGGTGATATCGTTTTGAGCATGTTACTCGACTCCTGTCAGTTCAGATTCGGTTTGCGGATAGAAGTAACGGTACTGGTAGCTCACCTGGGCACGAGCCTGTTCCGGGGTGGTAAATTCACCCATACCTGACCAGGCAAACATTGCGGCGCCTGCCACGGTGGTTTCGGCGTCATCCAGCACTTTGACAGGGATCCCGAGAACGTTAGCTTTAATCTGGTTCCACAATGCGTTACGGCTGCCCCCGCCAACCAATAACAATTCAGAGGCCTGGAAATGACCGATTTTTTCCAGCGTGTGCAAATTCTGCTGCAACTGTTCTGTCAGTCCTTCCAGCGCGGCGCGATAAAAATGCCCGCGGGTGGTATTGAGCGTAACCCCTTGCCAGCCCGCATCCTGAGAGGCCAGCAGGTTGCAGTGCATCTTGACGCCTTCTGCGCCAGCAGGAATGGACCGGGCTTCGTCAATCAGCGTCTGCCAGGGCGTTTCGGCAGTCCAAAACAGCTTACGCACCCATTCGAGTACGCCGGAGGCCAGCCACTGCATGCCGGGATTGTACAGTCCGGCCTGGCTGTCTAATTCACAAGTGGAACCCGCATAACGGCTGAGCAGAGAGGTGTTCACCTGCGCACTGCGCACCATCAGAATTTCCCATGTACCGGAAGAGAGCACCGGTTCGTCTGGCTGAGCCCCCGCGCCAAACAGCGCAAACTGCGTGTCGTGCCCGGCAGATATCACCGGAATACCCACTGGAAGCCCGAGCAGGATGGCGGCCTCGTGTTGCAGTGCCCCAATCTGTTCGCCCGCTTCCACCAGACGTGGAAACAGTCGGCGCGGTATGCCTGTTGCCTGCAAAATGTCATCACTGAAATCGCGCTGCTGGATGTTCAGCATCTGGCTGGTGCCCGCCATAGTGATATCTGTGGTGAACTCGCCGGTTAAACGGTGGTTGATAAGCGACGAAATAAACAGCCAGGCGTGTGCCTGTTCGAGCAATTGTGGGTGGTTTTCTTTCAGCCACACCAGTTTATACAGGGTATTGAAGCTGAACGCGCCGACGCCGGAGATTTCCTGCAGTTGCTGGGGCGACATGTAGCGATGGATATTTTCCATCACTGCTGCGGTGCGCGGGCATTTCCAACTGATTACCGGATATAACTGTTTGCCGTGTTGATCGACCAGCGTACCGTCTACGCCGAAGGTGGTGACGGCGATCCCACAGATACGGCAATTGGCCAGTTGCGTAGAGAGCCGCTGACAGCAGTCGGCGAAACGTTGCAAAATGGCCTCCAGCGACCACTGATGCCAGGCCCCGTTCTCTGCGGCAATATCACTGGCGTTGGGCGTTGAGGCGCGGGCGATAATTTTTCCCTGTCGGTCAACGGCAATGGCCCGCACGTTGGTCGCGCCGCAGTCAAGTACCAGGATAACGTCTTGTTTCATAACAACTCCTGAAACGCTACCGGATGGCGCTACGCTTATCCGGCCTACGGTTCACTCGTCCGTAGGCCCGGTAAGCTTGCGCCACCGGGCTAAGCCACATTAACGTTTATACAGCGGGCCGTAGTTTTGGCAGGCACGATAATCCTGGCCTTCGCTATCCATACCGTGGGCTGCCCAGGCTGAAGGACGATAGATTTTTTCGTCTTCCACGTTGTGCATGCAAACCGGAATACGCAGCATGGCGGCAAGCGTAATAAAGTCTGCGCCGACGTGGCCAATCGTCAGCACACCGTGGTTTGCGCCCCAGTTAGCCATGACGGAATAGACATCGCTGAATGGACCTTTACCGGTTAAGCGCGGCGCAAACCAGGTGGTCGGCCAGGTCGAGTTGGTACGCGCATCAAGCTGAGCATGCACCTCTTTTGGTAACTCCACGCTCCAGCCTTCGGCGATTTGCAGTACCGGTCCTAACCCTTTGATAATATTGATGCGAGTCATGGTGAATGGCACGCCGCCCTCGGTCAGGAAGCGAGAGGAGTAACCGCCGCCGCGGAAGTATTCGTGAATAGCCGGACACCATTCGGTCGCCGCCAGACAATCATCGGCCTCTTTCTGCGAGATTTCCCAGTGCGGCTTCATGGTTGGTTTCCCTTCGCCATCGCGCTGCTTGCAGGAACCATCCAGGGCTGCCGATCCAGAGTTGATCAGGTGAATAATGCCGTGCTCAGCCAGCCCGGTCAGCGGTTTACCCGTGACACGCTCCACCGCCTCTGGCGACCAGTAGGTGCGCACATCAGCAAAAACCTGTGCTGTACCGGTGAGTTGGTGACCAAACAGCATCGCTACGCCGTTGAGACTGTCGTTTTCAGTCGCGACAACGAACGGCTCACGCACACCATTCCAGTCGAAGGAGCTGTTCAGCAGTGCTTCGGCAGTGTCGCCGTTTGGATATTGATCCGTCCAGTGACGCTGGCCCTGGAAGCCCGCGGCAATCGCGTTGTAACCCAGCGATTCTTCAACACGACCTTTGTCTGCCAGTTTCTGATTGCCTTGCATCATGTCGCGGATGCACATCGCCATCAGCAGGCTTTCTTTCAGTACCGCGCGGCTCTGCTCTTCGTTACGCTTATACTGTTGGGCGTTCTGATCTTCGCCGTAGCGGAAATGCTTGTCTGCCCACGCCAGTGCGATATCCAGTTCAGCTTCGTCATAAATTTTCTGATCAATTCGACGGCGAAGTTCAGTCATATCAACAGGTTGAACCTTCATTCCCAGCCAGGATTCAAAGAAGTTATGATCGACAATAGAACCGGCAATGCCCATAGAAACGCCGCCTACGGATAAATAGCTTTTACCTTTCATACTGGCAACGGCTAAGCCCGCCCGGGTGAAACGCAGCAGTTTTTCTTCGACATCGGCGGGGATGGTGGTGTCGCCGGCATCCTGTACGTCGTGACCGTAAATGGAGAACGCGGGCAGACCTTTTTGATTATGCGCAGCCAGCGCGGCAGCAAGATAAACGGCGCCAGGGCGTTCTGTGCCGTTAAAGCCCCAGATAGCTTTCGGACGCATCGGATCCATGTCGATGGTTTCGCTGCCGTAACACCAGCAGGGGGTAACGGTAATCGTTACGCCAACATTTTGGCTGCTGAACTTTTCTTCACAGGCTGCGGATTCCGCCAGACCGGCAATACAGGTGTCGGCAATTACACATTCAATTTGTGCGCCACAGGCATGGCGAAGTTTTTCCGTAATAAGCGCGGCGGTGGCTTTCGCCATATTCATGGTTTGCTCTTCAAGCGACTCACGTACCCCCATACGACGACCATCAATAACCGGGCGGATACCAATCTTCGGTAAGCTATTTTTTCTCATTCGAGGTTCCTCATCTCACTTTGTGCCGTGCTGCAAAAGCGGATGTTGAACACCACTGTCGCAGTTGGCTGAATTACCCATTTTTGCTAACTCGAGTTAGCTTAGGTATTGGAGAGTTTTTTACACAACTTTTTTGTTATGGAACTGTGAGAGGCTTCACGAGAAGTGGTTAAAATTCGATCTGCGTCAAATAAACAAATACGCAGATTTTTAATAAAAACCTTTTAAATCATAACAATATAATAAATTGTCTGTTCAGCATCACAGTTTTAAACCAAATGATTTGGCTAATTTGAGTAGCTAAAATAGCTTTAAAAGGCACTTCGCTAACTCGAGTTAGCATAATTGATAAAACGCATATGAACTTGTAAGTAGTATTCGCATTAACGGTGACGATGGCCCTCTGGAATCTTGTTTTCGCCTGATTCACTGACTGCAGTTTCTGTATATTGAGGAAAGCAGCAATGTCTGAAACATTTTTACAGATGAGTCATATTACGAAACGTTTTCCCGGCGTATTAGCGTTGAGTAATGTGGATTTTGCTTTACACAAAGGTGAGGTTCATGCGCTGCTGGGTGAGAATGGCGCAGGAAAATCTACGTTGATGAAGATCTTATCCGGTGTTTATCAGCCTGATGAAGGGGAGATTATTTTTGAGGGGCAGCCAGTTACTTTCGCTAACCCGTTAAGTGCGCAAAGTGCAGGTATCACGATTATTCATCAGGAATTTAACCTATTCCCTGAACTCACCGTTGAAGAAAATATATTTATTGGCAGGGAGTTTTGCAAAAATAATCGCTGGCGTCTGGATGAAAAACAACAGCGACAGGCTGCGATCGATATTTTGCAAAAGTTAAACCTGAATATCGCCCCAGACACGTTGGTTGCCGATCTGACCGTTGCTCAACAACAAATGGTTGAGATAGCTAAAGCGATATCGGTCAATGCCAAGATTCTTATTATGGATGAACCTACGGCGGCACTGACGGAAACGGAAATCGACAGCTTGTTTCAGGTAACCCGTTTATTGAAAGAACAGGGGACTGGCATTGTTTACATTTCGCACCGACTGGAGGAGCTGGCGCTGATAGCCGATCGCGCTACGGTAATGCGCGATGGGCAGTTTATTGCCACCGTGGATTATGATGCGGTCAAAATTAGCGACCTGATTGCCATGATGGTCGGGCGTGACCTCGGTAATATTTATCCTCGCCGTGAACCTTTGGCTCAACGTAAGCCCGTGTTGGAAGTGAGTGGGCTGACGCGTAATGGTGTATTGAACAATATTGATTTCACGCTTTACCAAGGAGAAATCCTGGGCTTCGCCGGTCTGATGGGCGCAGGGCGTACTGAGCTGGCGCGGGCGATTTTTGGCGCGGATCCCATTGATGGTGGAACCCTTAAGCTGAACGGTAAAGTTACGGTGATTAAAGATATTCCTGATGCTATCCAACAGGGTATCAGCTATTTAACCGAGGACCGGAAAAAAGAGGGACTGGCATTAGGACTGTCCGTTGAGCGCAATATTATGTTGGGCAATTACCCTGAGTATTCCGATCGTTTTGGCAATGTGGACAGCAAACGTTGCCAGAAAACCAGCGAGGAACAGGTTAAAGCCCTACGTATTAAAACACCACATTTAGAGCAAGCCGCCTTGAATTTAAGTGGTGGTAATCAGCAGAAAATTATTATTGCCCGATGGGTGTGTAAAGACACCGATATTCTCATCTTTGATGAACCCACTCGCGGGATTGATGTGGGGGCCAAGCTTGAAATTTATGAATTAATGAATCGGCTGGTGGCAAAAGGGAAATCAATTATCATGATCTCCTCTGAATTACCGGAAGTGCTGGGTATGTGCGATCGCATTTTAGTGATGCGTAATGGGCGTATTACCGGGGAGCTAGCTTCTGATGACGCCACACAAGAAAAAATCATGCAATATGCGACGTTAGAGGACTAACTTATGACTATCTCTGTAACCTCTTCAGACAGCAATAATAAGAAAATAAAAATTAACAAAGAACTTTTAATGCGCCTTGCGCCACTTTTAAGTCTGATTATTTTGGTAATATTTTTTAGTTTTGGTTCGCCATTTTTCTTTAACACTGAAAACATTATGACAATTGCCCTGCAAACCTCGGTGATTGGCATTATGGCGATTGGCGTTACCTTCGTCATTATCACTTCAGGGATCGACCTTTCTCTCGGTTCAGTCGTGGCATTTTCTGGTGTCGCGGTAGGTATCTGCGCCACGCTAGGTCTGCCTCTGCCCGTCTGTATTTTTGCGGGTGTACTGGCTGGAGGATTATGCGGCTATATCAATGGTCTGCTGGTTACCAAAATGACTATCCCGCCTTTTATCGCCACGCTGGGTCTGATGATGTCCGTCAGAGGTATCAATATGGTGATGACCGATGGCCGCGCGATTTACTTCGCTGATTACCCCACCTTCAAAATGCTGGCCCAGGGACGGTTGTTTGATGTGCTGCCCTATCCCGTTTTTTACCTGGTGGTGGTGGCGCTCATCGCCGCGTACATCCTGAAGAAAACGGTGATAGGCCGCTATGTTTACGCGGTGGGCAGTAATGAGGTGGCGGCACATCTTTCCGGGATTAAAGTGCAGCGCGTGAAAATTTTCGTCTACGCCTTTTGTGGTCTGCTGACCGGGATTGCCGGGGTCATTCTGGCCTCACGTTTAAACTCCGGGCAGCCGACGGTCGGTGTGGGTTATGAGCTGGAAGCCATCGCGGCGGTCGTTATTGGCGGTACCAGTCTGATGGGCGGGATTGGCACCATCGGCGGCACTATCATTGGCGCATTCATTATGAGCGTGTTGAAAAATGGTCTGAACCTGATGGGTGTTTCCCAGTTCTGGCAAATGGTGGCCATGGGGATAGTGGTCATTGCTGCGGTTTATCTCGACACATTACGCAAAAAAATTCGTTGATTTACGCTCCCGGAAGTCACGGGACATCATAACCCTGACGTTTAGGGTGACTCACTCAGAACGGAGTAAAACAATGAGAACCAGGAATTTTGTCTATGCGTTATCCCTGCTGGCCTGTATGACATCCAGCGTTTTGGCTAAAGATATGAATCTTCCCGTGGTCAGTAAAGGTTTCCAGCATGAATTCTGGCAAACCGTAAAAATGGGGACGGAAGCGGCAGCAAAAGAGTTGGGTGACAAAACCAGCTATGTGGGCCCGGCGGATGAAACTCAGATTGCCGAGCAGATTCAGTTAGTTGAAAACGCGATGGCGCAAAAACCTAATGGACTATTACTGGCCGCGTTAGATGCCAATGCGCTGGCGCCATTAGTTGAGACCGCAAATTCACGCGGCATTAAAGTTGTGACCTTTGACTCCGGTGTGAATTCTGATATTCCGGTCAGTTTTGTCGCCACGAATAACCGTAAAGCCGGGGCTGAAGCGGCAGACGCGCTGGCAGCGGAAGTGGGCAACAAAGGAAAAGTGGGCATTATTGCGCACGTAGCAGGGACCTCCTCAGCGATTGAGCGTTCAGAAGGGTTTATTGCCCGCATGAAGGAGAAATATCCGGATATCCAGGTGCTACCGGTCCAGTATAGCGATGGCGATCCGCAAAAAGCGATGGATAAAACCATCGATATGATTCAGGCCAACCCGGATATTGCAGGGATTTATGGCACGAATGAAGGCTCAACGCTCGGCGTAGCAAACGCAATTGATAGTCAAAACCTGAAAGGCAAAGTGAAGGTGATTGGTTTTGACAGCACCGAGGCCATTATTGCCTTCCTGAAGTCCGGGGTGATTCAGGGCTTTGTTGTGCAGGACGCCTACCAGATTGGCTATCAGGGTATCAAGACGCTGAATGCGGCGGTATCCGGTCAGTCTGTACCAAAAGAGATTGATATTCCGGTGAAATTCGTTAGTGCGAAGAACATTGATACCCCAGAAATTGACAAGCTGTTACACCCATTCGGTAAAAAATAAGAGCGTTGGGGCGAGGTACTCGCCCCACTATTAGCTAACGTCAGGGAGTTACTATGAGCAGTGGATATTTCCTCGGTGTGGATGTCGGCTCTGCCAGTGTCAGGGCGGGTGTGTTCGATGCCAGCGGCAAACGTCTGGCCTTTGCGACACGCCCTATCTCGCAGTTTCGACCCGGCCCCGATCGGGTTGAGCAGTCATCTGCAGAAATCTGGCAGCAGGTTTGCGATGCGGTTAAGGGGGCAGTATCGTCATCCGGGATCTGCATTGAGGATATCCGTTCACTGGGATTCGATGCCACTTGTTCATTGGTGGCTCTCGACGAGCAGGGGCAGGGCCTGGCGGTTTCACCTGGCGAACCATCAGACCATAACATCATCATGTGGATGGATCATCGCGCGGTGCAGGAAGCTCAGCATATTAACGCTACGCAGGATCCGGCTCTACGTTACGTTGGCGGTGAAGTCAGCGTCGAAATGGAGCTTCCCAAGGTGCTATGGCTAAAAAAACACTTTCCTGCAACCTGGCACAGTGCGCATCGTTTTTACGATTTGGCTGACTATCTTGTCTGTAAAGCCACCGGGAGTGACGTTGCCGGTCTGTGTACGCTGACCTGTAAATGGAACTATCTGGCCCATGAACAACGCTTTAGCCACTCTCTGCTCGACGCCGTAGAGTTAACGGATTTAACGGGCAAAATCCCGTCGCATATTCTTCCGCCAGGCGCCGCCGTGGGAACGCTTAGCGCCGATGCGGCCCAGGCGCTGGGGCTGACGACGGCTGTTGTCGTCGCCAGTGGGATGATTGATGCCCATGCAGGCGGTTTGGCGCTTGCTGGCGTTGAGCCTACGGGAACGTTAGCGTTGATTAGCGGAACGTCAAACTGCCATATGCTGTGCAGCAAACAGGAAATTTATACGCCGGGCGTATGGGGACCGTATTGGTCTGCCATGCTGCCTGGTTACTGGTTGACGGAGGGAGGGCAAAGCGCCGCTGGGGCATTGGTCGACTGGACGCTCCAGGAATCAGGCGCGAGTGCCGAGCTATTTCATAAGGCCGAGGCGCGGGGTTGCCATCCGATCGTTTTAGTCAACGAATGGGTTGCGGAACTTGAGAGGAAGGAGTCTGAACCTGGTCGTTATTTGCATGTGCTGGCCGATCACCATGGCAATCGCTCCCCCCGCGCGCGACCCGATGCACGGGGCAGCGTCTGCGGCTTGACTCTTGAGCGAGGCGAGATGCAGGTGGCTCGCCTGTACCTGGCGACGTTACAGGCGATTGCCTGCGGCACGCGGCACATTATGGAAGTGATGCGTGAAAACGGCCATACCATTTCCCGACTGGCGCTGTGCGGCGGCGCAACGCATAACCCGCTGTGGATGCGGGAATATGCCGATGCTACCGGATGCGATATTCATCTTATGCAGGAGGAAGATGCAGTGACGTTAGGGGCAGCTATCACCGGCGCGGTAGCAAGCGGCGCGTGGGCGAATATTCCATCTGCATGCCAGGCGATGGTTCGCTCCGGCGAGATTATTAAGGCTAATCCGGCACGGCGGGACTTCTATGACCGCAAATACCAGGCTTATCTGATGATGTGGGATCAGCAGCAGGCGATTAACCAACTTATGCAGTAAGACAAAAGTTTAAAATACTTTTATGATTGGAGATTGACGTTTTTGGATGTGGACTGGGGCATATAAATGGCTAAAACAGTAGAACAGATAGCCAGCGATCTGAATTTATCGGTTACGACCGTACGACTGGTGCTGAACGGGAAAGCAGAGCAATATCGAATCAGTGTCAAAACCCAAACGCGTATTAATGAATATGTTGAGCGCTATGGTTACGTCATAAACCATTCAGCCCGTAGCCTGAAATTGAATAAAACGGATACATTGGGACTGATTGTTCCCAATATTTCCAACGTTTTTTTTGCCACTCTCGCCGAGAAACTTGAGCAACGCTGTCGTCGCTCCGGTTATCAGTTAATGATTAGCTGTACCTATGATGATGTTGATTACGAAAATAAATTGACCAAAGCGTTAATCGCTCGCAATGTTGATGGCCTTTTTATTGTTCCCTCTACATTGGAGAATCAGCAACACCATTTACGCCAGGTCAGAAAACCGATGGTGTTACTGGACCGTGATTTTAAGTATACCGATAACGCATTGGTTGAAAGTCATAATATTTTAGGCGGCGAAAAGTTGACGCAAAGTTTGTTTGATGCCGGAAAGGCTCCAATCTGGTTTTTAGTCGGAGATACCGGATTACCCAGTATTGGCGATCGTCTGCAAGGTTACCTTAATTCTTTGAAGAATAATGGTATTCATCACCGTGATTGGGTGCGTGAAGGTCCTGACAACACTCCTGAAGGTGGCTTTCAACTGATGGATAGATTGATTGGTGAACAGGGGCGGCCACAGGCGTTTATAGCTTCATCATTACCCGTACTGGAAGGTGCTATTAACGCTATTCGCCATCGTTTCGGCACAATTCCACCTGATATTAATATTGGCACATTCGATGAACATCCGATGCTGGGATTCCTCGCCAATAATGTCTGGTCAATGCAGCAGGATGAAAATGTTTGGGCGGAAAAAGCATTTGATATGATGATGAGTGCCATAGACGACCAACCTATTAAAGAAACTGTAAAAGTACCGATGAAACTTATTAAGCGCGTAAGACAACAATAATACGTTGCTATAAATAAATCGGCCAACTGGATCTGAATAAACACATTCAGTGGCTGCCCATATCTGAAACCTGACCCGTCTTACTCTGCGGCTACATTTTTCGCAATTAAAGACGAGGAGAAACTGTACCCGGAGAATCATTATGGAAAGAATGCGTTTGTCACGAGAAATCATTGAAACCTGTCTTGAAATGACCAGCCTTGGATTAAATCAGGGGACGGCGGGAAATGTGAGTGCGCGATATGAGAATGGGATGTTGATCACGCCCAGCGGTATTCCTTATGAAAGACTTACTGAAAACATGATCGTGTATGTAGATAACGACGGAAAATATGATAAAGGTCAGTTACCCTCCAGCGAATGGCGTTTTCACCTGGCGGCTTACCAGACGCGTCCGGACGCCAATGCGGTCGTCCATAACCATGCTGTGCATTGTACGGCCGTTTCGATTCTCAACCGTCCAATTCCGGCAATCCATTACATGATTGCGGCGGCGGGGGGAAACTCTATTCCGTGTGCGCCTTATGCGACGTTTGGTACACGAGAGTTGTCAGAGCATGTGAGCGTCGCCCTGAAAAACCGTAAGGCAACGCTTTTACAGCACCATGGGCTGATTGCTTGTGAAGCGAATCTGGAAAAAGCACTGTGGTTGGCGCATGAAGTGGAAGTTCTGGCGCGCCTTTATCTGAGCACCCTGGCCATTGTTGATCCGGTTCCGGTGTTGGACGATGAGGAGATCGCTATTGTGCTGGAGAAATTCAAATCTTACGGATTACGAATTGAAGAGTAATTTCGCATAGCGAAAAGGAGAAATACGATGGCGAACAGAATGATTCTGAACGAAACGGCATGGTTTGGCCGGGGAGCTGTTGGTGCATTGACCGATGAAGTCATCCGTCGTGGTTATCGCAAGGCGCTGATTGTGACCGACGAAAACCTGGTGCGGTGCGGTGTTGTCGAGAAGGTGACGTCCCGGATGGATGACGCGGGTCTGGCGTGGGACATCTATTCAGGCGTTATTCCTAACCCAACCATTGCGGTGGTGCAGGAAGGATTGGAGGTCTTTGAGCAAAGTGGCGCAGACTATCTGATAGCCATTGGCGGAGGCTCCCCGCAGGATACCTGTAAAGCGATTGGCATTATCAACAATAACCCTGAGTTTGCGGATGTACGCAGCCTCGAAGGGTTATCCCCGACGCGCTGCCCGAGCGTGCCGGTTATGGCTATCCCAACCACAGCAGGGACGGCGGCGGAAGTGACCATTAACTATGTGATCACGGATGAAGAAAACCGGCGTAAGTTTGTTTGTGTCGATCCACACGATATTCCGCAGGTGGCGTTTATCGATGCTGACATGATGGACGGCATGCCTGCGGCGTTAAAAGCGGCCACGGGTGTGGATGCCCTGACCCATGCCATTGAAGGATACATCACGCGCGCGGCGTGGGCGCTTACCGATGCGCTGCACATTAAAGCGATTGAAATTATTGCCGGGGCTTTACGCGGATCGGTCGCGGGCGACAGTCAGGCGGGGGAAGCGATGGCGCTGGGCCAGTATGTGGCGGGAATGGGTTTTTCCAACGTTGGTCTGGGATTAGTACATGGCATGGCGCACCCGCTGGGCGCGTTTTATAACACCCCGCACGGCGTCGCAAATGCCATTTTGCTGCCGCATGTGATGCACTATAACGCCGAATACACCGGGGAGAAATTCCGCGATATCGCCCGGGTGATGGGCGTGAAGGTTGAAGGACTGACGCTGGCAGAAGCACGGAAAGCGGCAGTGGATGCGGTATTTGCCCTTAACCACGATGTTGGGATCCCGCGGCACCTGCGCGATGTTGGCGTACGCAAAGAGGATATTCCTGCGCTGGCGCAGGCTGCATTTGATGATGTCTGTACCGGGGGAAATCCGCGTGAAGCGAGCCTGGGCGATATCGTTGAGCTGTACCATACCGCCTGGTAATCACCCGGCGTTTATCCGGCCTACAGGGTTGTACGATAAGTAGGCCGGATAAGGTGTTTACACCGTCATCCGGCAATAACACTACCGAGCCAGCCGTAGCTGCTGTAAATTCCCGTCGATATGTAAGTCCGTTTGCAGTCGTGCGATATCGCGACACAGATACGCCATTTCTTTATGCATCTCAAGCTTCTTGCGCCACTTTTCCGGCACCTCATCAAGATGCGCGTAAATCCCTTCCAGCGTTGGAAACAGCGTCAGCAATTGTGTGGCGCTTTTGGGGCCAATACCTGCCACGCCAGGAACCTTTGAACTACCGATCCCGGCCAGCCCCCAGTAATCGGGCAGTTGTTGCGGCAGCACGCCAAATTCTTTCTCAATGAACGGTGCATCCAGCCAGCGCTTCTGAAAATAGTCGCGAATACGCAGCGTCGGGGAGAGCAACTGACAGTAGCCTTTATCGGTGGAGACGATGGTGGCCTGGTGTCCCGCCTGGCAAACTTTAACCGCCAGCGTAGCGGCTAAATCGTCGGCTTCATTACCGCTGGAGACCCAGCAGCTGACGCCGCGCTGTTCAAAAGCGGCGCGTAAGGCGGGCATTTCCTGATGCAAGTCATCTGGCATCGGTGGACGACCGGCTTTGTAATCAGGCAGTCTTTGGTGACGCCAGCCGCTATTGCGCGCTTCATCATCAAATACCGCCACGGCGTGCGTGGGCTGACTGTGCACAATTAATTGATCGAGCGCGTGCTGGCACGTCTCCACGCAGGGAGATCCCTGTACGGCGTGAATGCGGCGGATAAGATTCAGTGCATCGACAATAAGTAAGTGGACGGCCACGGTGTTCTCCCTAACAAATCAGGCTGTAGGGTAACATTCACGGCGGGGGGAGGCGAATATCTGAAATCAACATTTTGCCGGATGAGGCGTCAGCCGCCATCCGGCAATAGGCAGGGCTTTAATCGCAGGAGACAATCTTCATCGCCAGACCGCCGCGAGAGGTTTCGCGGTATTTGGCATTCATGTCTTTCCCGGTTTCGTACATGGTCTCGATGACTTTATCGAGGCACACGCGCGGTTCGCTGGTACGGCGCAGCGCCATACGCGCGGCGTTAACCGCTTTGACCGAAGCAATGGCATTACGCTCAATGCACGGTACCTGAACCTGGCCGGCAACGGGATCGCAGGTCAGACCCAGGTTGTGTTCCATACCGATTTCCGCCGCGATGCATACCTGCGTTGGGCTACCGCCCAGCAGTTCAGCCAGACCGGCCGCTGCCATGGAGCAGGCTACGCCAACCTCTCCCTGACAGCCGACTTCGGCGCCAGAGATAGAGGCGTTCATCTTGTACAGTGAACCGATGGCGCTCGCGACCAGCATGTAGCGTGCCAGCGAGTTAGCGTTCACTTCGCGGATAAACTTGTCGTAGTAAGCCAGCACGGCAGGAACAATCCCGCATGCGCCGTTGGTTGGCGCGGTAACCACACGTCCACCGGCAGCGTTTTCTTCATTCACGGCCAGCGCGAACATGTTGATCCAGTCAACAACCGCCATCGGGTCGGTGGTGGTTTTGTCCTGGCTTACCAGCATACGACGTAGCGCCGCCGCACGACGCGGAACGCGCAGTTTACCCGGCAATACGCCTTCGGTGGTGATACCGCGCTCAATCCCGCTACGCATCACTTCCCAGACGTTGGCAAAGTGCTGTTCCAGCTCTTCTTTGCTGTGCAGCGCCAGTTCATTTTGCATCATCAGGCCGGAAAGCGACAGGCCGGTTTCCTGGCAATGACGTTGCAAATCCGCCGCAGATTTATACGGATACGGTACGTTTACCGGAGCGCTGTTCGGTAAACCAAAGTGTTCTTCATCAACGATGAACCCACCGCCAATGGAATAGTAAGTCTGGCTGTAAACGGCTTTTTCGCCCGCCAGTGCAGTAATACGCATCCCGTTTTCGTGCAGGGACAGATTGTCCGTATGGAAATTCATGCACTTGTCGACCGGGAATTCGACTTCATGTTGACCGTCCGCCAACAGCAAACGCCCATGAGTGTTCACATCCTGGATAAAGGCCGGGATGGCATCAATGTCTACGGTATCCGGCAGATTACCCGCCAGACCCATAATAATTGCGATATCGGTATGGTGACCTTTCCCCGTCAGGGACAAAGAACCATAAACATCAACCACTACGCGGGTTACGTCAGTGAGAATTCCGCGTGCAATCAGGTCATCCGTGAATTGTTTGCCTGCTTTCATCGGGCCAACAGTATGGGAGCTGGAAGGGCCAATGCCGATTTTGAAAATATCGAATACGCTAATCATGAGGCGTCCATTGTGTATCGAGGTGCGCCGCCCCGGGGAGCGGCGCAGGGGAATTAACTGAACAGAGAGTAGGAAATTGCGGAGATAGCGATCAGGCCCATAATTACAACGAAGACGTTGCTGATATGGCCGCTGTATTTACGCATTGCCGGTACTTTCTGAATGGCATACATCGGCATCAGGAACAGAATCATCGCGATGATTGGGCCGCCCAGGGTCTCAATCATACCGAGGATGCTTGGGTTCAGCGTCGCCACAATCCAGGTGGTGACCAGCATGAACAGCGCAGTGATTTTGTTCAGTTTGTTGATTTCGATGGTTTTGCCTTTGCCGCGCAGAGACTTAATCACCATACCGTTGAAACCTTCACGTGCGCCCAGGTAGTGGCCGAGGAAGGATTTGGTGATAGCGATCATCGCGATGATTGGCGCCATCCAGGCGATAATCGGCGCGTTGAAGTGGTTCGCCAGGTAAGACAGGATAGAGATGTTCTGCTCTTTCGCTGCAGCCAGATCCGCCGGGGTCAGGCTCAGTACACAGCTGAAAACGAAGAACATAACGGTCAGTACCATCATGATGTGAGCGAATGCCAGGATTTTGGAGCATTTCTTCTCAGCGTCATCACCGTACTCTTCACGCTTCGCCACGGCGAAGGAGGAGATGATCGGAGAGTGGTTGAAGGAGAACACCATTACCGGAATCGCCAGCCACAGAGTCATCCACAGACCGTTGCCGGTAGAAGCCGCAGAGTCAAAAGAGAGTGTTTCCAGCGCCGCGCCGCTCCACTGAGGGATCAGGTACAGAGCCAGCAGCATCAGGGCAGCAACAAACGGGAATACCAGGATGCTCATCGCCTTCACGATCATCTGCTCACCGAAGCGCACGATGGTCATCATGCCGACAATCAGGATCAGAGACAGGATGGCACGCGGCGGCGGAGTAATCGCCAGCTGGTGGGTCAGGAAGCTTTCAACGGTATTGGTGATTGCTACGCTGTAAACCAACAGAATCGGGTAGATTGCGAAGAAGTAGAGCAGGGTAATCAGTTTACCTGCGCCAACGCCAAAGTGTTCTTCTACAACTTCAGTAATGTCTTCACCCGGGTTTTTACCGGACAACACGAAGCGGGTCAGGCCACGGTGCGCAAAGAAGGTCATTGGGAAGGCAAGGATTGCCATGATGATCAGCGGGATCATACCGCCTACACCTGCGTTAATCGGCAGGAACAATACACCCGCGCCAATCGCCGTGCCGTAAAGGCCCAGCATCCACATGGTATCCGTCTTGCGCCATGCGCTGCGGGTCTGGCCCGTAACGATAGTGCTGGTTTGAGTGTTTTCCATCTATTTCTCCTGGAGGAAGCTTAAAAAGTCGGGTTTGGGGTCAATCCAATGAGAAAGAACCCGACTGTAAATCGAAATTCGTTGAGCGATTTTTTATATAATTTTTCGCCGTAATAATTTGCGGGCGGAAAGATACATTTTAGTAATGAATGTATCAGTGATCGCGATCCCAAATGCAATAATCCACCTTTTATGTGGATAAATTTGGACCATTAATCTGTTAAAAAATAGTCAAAGCGAATTTACGGGCGCAGAGGCTAACATTAACGACATATCTCATGAAAGCGAAGGCGCGAAGATACGAGCGTTGCGCTGTAAAAACTGTTGTTTTTAGAGGATTTTGGCGACTAATAATAATTTCCTAAGATAAATAACGGTTGGTTTTTGGAAGTAATCGTTTGCGTGGCGCGTGATTTTTAACGACATATCATTGGTATTTATATAATCGTCTGAGCTATGTGACTGGTATCACTAAAAAAAGCCGGGAGGCGACTGCGCCAAACCCGGCTTTGATATGGACAAAACTGTCACCACGAGAGCGTCTGCTATCGGGTGTTGAAGGTCAGGCGCAGATCTCGTAGCAAGGGATGTACGCGGAGCCTGGCAACTTCATACGATGCTGCGCAACGAATCCCTGCAGGAGATCGTCCATGCGGCGCATCATTTCGCGGTCACCGTGGATTTTGTACGGGCCAAACTCTTCGATGGCGCGAATGCCGACTTCCTTCACGTTACCGGCCACAATACCCGAGAATGCACGACGCAGGTCGGCCGCCAGAACTTCAACGGGTTGATCCGGATACAGTTTCAGGTTAGCCATGTTTTCATGGGACGGCTCGAACGGCATCTGTAAATCAGGTGCGATACGAATCGACCAGTTAAAGCTGTAGGCGTCTCCGGTGTCGCGACGGTTCTCTTTTACCAACGGCATCGCTTTTTTCATCAAGCGCGCAACTTCAGCCGCATCGTCAATGATAATGCGATAGTGTCGGCGGGCATCTTCCCCCAGCGTGTGCACGATAAACTCGTCCAGCACGCGGAAGTAATCGGCGCTCTCTTTTGGTCCGGTCAAAATCAGCGGTAGCACCTGATCTTTATTAGCCGGGTTCATCAGGATCCCCAGCAGATACAACAGCTCTTCCGCAGTCCCGACGCCACCCGGGAAGATGATAATACCGTGGGCGATGCGCACGAACGCTTCCAGACGTTTTTCAATGTCCGGCATGATGATCAGTTCGTTAACCAGCGGGTTAGGCGGCTCAGCGGCGATGATTGACGGTTCGGTCATACCAATAAAGCGGCTGTCTTTGTAACGCTGCTGGGCGTGACCGACCGCTGCGCCTTTCATTGGCGCTTCCATCGCTCCCGGACCGCAGCCGGTACAGATGTTCAACTCACGCAGGCCTAACTGGGTGCCGACGCGACGCGCATACAGGTATTCATTTTCGTTAATTGAGTGACCGCCCCAGCAGACGACCATGTTCGGCGCTTCACCGACATGTAGCGCCCGGGCGTTACGCAGGATCGAGAACACCAGGTTGGTAATATGCACCGAACTTTCGAGATCCAGATGCTGAAAACGACCCGCGTTATGGATCTGAGCATTGACGAACAGAATGTCGCGCAGCACGGCAAACAGGTTGGCCTGCAGCGCACGAATGATGCGCCCATCAACAAACGCATCTTCAGGCGGGTTAATCAGCTCCAGCTTCACGCCCCGTTCGCGGCGCAGCACGTTAATATCGAAATTTTCAAAGCGGGACAGCAGTTCTTTGCTGTTGTCGGTTAGACTACCGGAGTTCAGAACGGCAAGTGAACAGTTACGAAACAGTTGATACAGGTCGCTGCTGGCCGTGCGTTTAAGTAATTCGACTTCCAACTGCGACAACATGTCCATTGAGCCAAGTGGGCTAATATGTGTAATCAAGTAGACTCCTTATGGGACGCAAAACGTCATTCCCTGGTAGTTACAATAGCCCTGGCTGATGGCCTTTCACAACCTTGCGCGCGGAATCCGACACGCAAAATTGAGAAAAAAGATTACTGACGTACCAGTCGGCCCGTAGCTGGCGTGAAATCGGTATTGGTGCGCCATGGGTTAATGTCCAGACCGCCACGCCGCGTGTAGCGCGCGTAGACGCTCAGTTTCTCCGGCTGGCAGAAGCGCAGAATGTCATTGAAAATACGCTCCACGCACTGCTCGTGAAATTCATTATGGTGGCGGAAGGAGACCAGATAACGCAGCAGCTTCTCCCGGTCGATTTTGCGTCCGCGATACTGAATTTGTATGGAGCCCCAGTCGGGCTGGTGGGTGATCAGACAGTTGGATTTCAGCAGATGGCTGACCAGCGTCTCTTCCACCGCTTTTTCGCCGCTCACGGCATTTTCCAGATATTCAGTGCTGAACTGGTAGTTATCAATGACGATATCCTGATTATCGATACAGGTGCCGTTAAAGTGGGCGATCGGTTGTCCTTCCAGTTCGTCAAGGCGGTATAGCGCCACGCTGACATCGCCCTGAGCGCAGGCGCGCAGATCGTTTTCCAGCGTCTGGCGTACCGCCTCCCAGGAGTCAAAACGCGTCTGGTTAAAACTGTTCAGGTACAGCTTAAAGCTTTTCGATTCAATCAGATTTACGCTGGTGTAATCCAGCTCCACATGACCGACCGCAACCTGCGGTAAGCCGTTAGCATTCAGCCATGACAGTTCATACAGCGTCCAGATGTCGGCACCGTGGAAAGGCAAATTATCGGCCTTTAAATCCAGCGGGTCGCGGTTGAGGCTGCGCGGAACGCCCTGCAACAAACTGGCATCGTAATTGTCCCGGTAATCCGTTGATTTACCGAGAGTCAGGCCGTCAAGCGCCCGATGATTTTCATAAGAAGACATGTTTCACCGTCATAAACCAGATACACTATGCGACAAGTGTATCCTGGCTTTTGTGAAGAGAGAAATCAGTGGACGAATTGACAGCGCAGGCGTTGACAGCCTTTACGACGCGTTATTGCGACGCGTGGCATGACAAAAACAACAGCTGGCCGCTCAGCGAAGAGCTGTATGGCGTACCTTCACCATGCATCATTTCTTCCACTAACGATGCGGTTTACTGGCAACCTCAGCCTTTTGTCGGTGAAAAAAACGTCAATGCGGTTGAACGTGCCTTTGACATTGTGATACAACCTGCCGTTCATGCTTTTTACACCGCCCAGTTTGCCGGGGATATGCACGCGCAGTTTGCGAATGAAAAGCTGACGTTGCTGCAAACCTGGAGTGAGGATGACTTCAGGCGCGTCCAGGAAAACCTGATTGGTCACTTGGTTACGCAAAAGCGACTCAAGCTCTCGCCTACGCTTTTTATTGCCACGCAGGACAACGAACTTGATGTCATCTCGGTGTGCAATCTGTCCGGTGAAGTGTGCAAAGAAACGCTGGGAACCCGTCAACGAACGGTGCTGGCGGCCTCGCTTGCGGAATTCCTCACTCAACTTAAGCCAGTTCTGTAATCCAGTTTGCCCTCAATCGTGTGAGATATCTCTTACAAACCCTGTAGGACATTGCCAGGTAATAAGTGAAGACTTAATGAATTGAAAAACTAATAATTACTTATAATTCAATTTGTTAATATTTTATTGTCAACTTTCATATGAAAATTATCTTAAGGGTATGTCTGTAGGTATCTTGTAAGACAAAGCGAAACAGGCGATTCTATATATGTCGACAAGGAGTCGCACAACGAAGTGAACATCAGGATGATGGCTCTTCGGCAGGACACACCAGGATGGTGTTGCAAGGACAGGCTTCAGGATGAAGCAAAGAGGAAAGCGCGGGATGCGTTAAAGGACACCTCCAGGATGGAGAATGAGAGCCGGTCAGGATGTTCGGCGGGTCAGGATGGCCAGGACGCTTCAGGATGAAGTTTTCACATCGGGGTGGTGTGAGCAGGATGCAAAAGTTCAGGATGAACAAGGTCGCAAGACCACAGGAAAAGTTGTCACGGATGAGCAGGGAGCACCAAAAGTAGCTGGAATGCTGCGAAACGAACCGGGAGCACTGTTTTTACAGTGCTCCCTTTTTTTATTTCCTTTTCACTAATGCTATTCTTCGCGCCAGATTTTTCATCATTGAGGTTAATTTCATGACGACTCATGACCGTGTGCGCCAGCAGTTACACGCGCTTGAAGCGCTACTGCGTGAACATCATCACTGGCGGATGGACGAGCCAGCAGAGCATCTGTTTGCCAGCACGCAGCCTTTTTGTATGGATACCATGGAGCCGGTCGAATGGCTGCAGTGGGTGTTGATTCCCCGTATGCATACGCTGCTTGATAATGCGCAGCCGTTGCCGCAGGCTTTTGCCATCGCACCGTATTACGAAATGGCGCTGACGGCCGATCACCCGCAACGCGACATTCTCCTGACGGCATTGCAGGAACTGGATGCGCTATTTACAAGTGATAACGCCTGATGCTGGAGATCCTCTATCAGGACGAATGGCTGGTTGCGGTCAATAAACCTTCTGGTTGGCTGGTTCACCGCAGTTGGCTCGACCGCGATGAGAAAGTGGTGGTGATGCAAACGGTGCGCGACCAGATTGGTCAGCACGTGTTTACCGCCCACCGGCTCGACAGACCGACCTCCGGCGTGCTGCTGATGGGGCTGTCCAGCGAAGCCGGGCGGTTGCTGTCTCAGCAGTTTGAACATCATCAAATGCAGAAACGCTATCATGCGATTGTGCGTGGCTGGCTGATGGACGACGCCGTGCTGGATTACCCGCTGGTGGAAGAGCGGGATAAGATAGCCGATAAATTTGCCCGCGAGGATAAAGAGCCGCAGCCTGCGGTCACCCATTATCGCGGTCTGGCGACGGTTGAAATGCCGGTGGCGACCGGGCGCTATCCCACCACCCGTTACGGGCTGGTGGAACTGGAGCCTCAGACCGGTCGTAAGCACCAGCTCAGACGCCATTTGGCTCACTTGCGCCATCCGATTATTGGCGACAGCAAGCATGGTGATTTACGGCAAAACCGCAGCGCCGCAGAGCATTTCGGCTGTCAGCGCTTGATGCTGCATGCCAGCCAGCTTGAGTTGACTCATCCTTTCACTGGCGAGCCGTTGGTTATTCGCGCCGGGCTGGATGAGGTCTGGATGCAGGCGCTGTTACAGTTTGGCTGGCGCGGACTTCTCCCGGAGAATGAAAGGGTTGAGTTCAGCGGGCTGTCAGGTCAGGATGAACAGATAGATTCTTAAGTCCCTGGAGATAAAGGTTATGGCGGAAATTGGAATTTTTGTCGGCACGATGTATGGAAACGCGCTGCTGGTTGCCGAAGAGGCCGAGGCGATTTTAACTGCGCAGGGCCATAAAGCCACGGTATTTGAAGACCCGGAGCTTACCGACTGGCAGGCATATCAGGATAAATATGCATTGGTGGTAACCTCAACGACTGGGCAGGGCGATCTGCCGGATAGCATCGTACCGCTGTTTCAGGGAATCAAAGATAGTCTTGGTTTCCAGCCGAATCTGCGTTATGGCGTCATTGCGCTTGGCGACAGCAGCTACGTTAATTTTTGCAATGGCGGCAAGCAGTTCGATGCGCTGTTACAGGAACAAAGCGCGCAGCGTGTAGGTGAAATGCTGCTGATTGATGCCAGCGAGCATCCTGAACCGGAAAGCGAATCTAATCCCTGGGTAGAAAACTGGGGCACCTTGCTTAAATAATCCCTCGCCCGCACGGGCATACAACCCTCATTAGAAAACCGTAGGCCGGGTCAGGCGAAGCCGACACCCGGCAATAAAACCCCAATTACGTGAACTAACTTCCATTGCTTTGGGCTTATGCCCCAAACAACTTCTCACTGCCTCCCTAATGTTGTGTTCATGCACGGTGAGGGGAAGTGGCACTCCTTCATATACTTTTCCCGTCAGTTCCCGGAATGGCAGCGAGTCAGAATAAAACGGCCCTGAGCTGTACCAAAACTGCCACACACTAACCTCTCATTCTGATCACCCTACAGGTGCTGTACAGAATGAACTGGCGCAAGCCAGGATTCAGGAGTGCAACAATGAGTTCATTAAGTCAGGCGGCGAGCAGCGCGGAAAAACGCACTAACGCTCGCTACTGGATAGTGGTGATGCTGTTTATCGTCACATCCTTCAACTACGGCGATCGCGCCACCTTATCCATTGCCGGTTCGGAGATGGCCAAAGACATTGGCCTGGATGCGGTAGGCATGGGGTATGTATTCTCCGCTTTCTCATGGGCGTATGTCATCGGCCAGATCCCCGGCGGCTGGCTGCTCGATCGCTTCGGCTCCAAACGTGTTTATTTCTGGTCCATTTTTATCTGGTCCATGTTTACCCTGCTGCAGGGCTTCGTCGATATCTTTAGCGGCTTCGGTATTATCGTCGCGCTGTTTACCCTGCGCTTCCTCGTAGGGTTAGCCGAAGCCCCCTCTTTCCCCGGCAACAGTCGTATTGTGGCGGCGTGGTTCCCGGCGCAGGAAAGGGGCACGGCGGTCGCTATCTTTAACTCGGCGCAATACTTTGCCACCGTTATCTTCGCGCCAATCATGGGTTGGCTGACTCATGAAGTGGGTTGGTCACACGTGTTCTTCTTTATGGGCGGTCTCGGAATTGTTATCAGCTTTATCTGGTTGAAGGTGATTCATGAACCGAACCAGCATCCGGGCGTAAACCAAAAAGAGCTGGAGTACATTGCCGAAGGCGGGGCGCTGATCAATATGGATCAGGCGGCAGCCAAAGCTAAAGTACCGTTCAGCGTGAAGTGGGGGCAGATCAAACAACTGCTGGGTTCGCGAATGATGATCGGTATTTATATTGGCCAATACTGCATTAATGCGCTGACCTACTTCTTTATCACCTGGTTCCCGGTTTATCTGGTGCAGGCGCGCGGTATGTCCATTCTGAAAGCCGGCTTTGTTGCCTCGGTCCCGGCCATTTGCGGATTTGCGGGCGGCGTGCTCGGCGGCATTATTTCCGACTGGCTGATGCGCCGTACCGGTTCGCTGAATATCGCGCGTAAAACGCCAATCGTCATGGGGATGCTGTTATCGATGGTGATGGTGTTCTGTAACTACGTCAACGTCGAGTGGATGATCATCGGCTTTATGGCGCTGGCCTTCTTCGGCAAAGGCATCGGCGCGTTGGGATGGGCGGTGATGGCCGATACCGCGCCAAAAGAGATCAGCGGTCTGAGCGGCGGCCTGTTCAATATGTTTGGCAACATTTCCGGCATCGTCACGCCAATTGCCATTGGCTACATTGTGGGCACTACCGGCTCGTTTAACGGCGCGTTGATTTACGTAGGGGTACATGCGCTGATTGCTGTCGTCAGTTATCTGGTGCTGGTGGGGGATATTAAACGTATCGAATTGAAACCTGTCGCAGGACAATGACGATGACAACACAATCGAGTCCCGTTATTACCGATATGAAGGTCATCCCGGTGGCCGGGCATGACAGCATGCTGCTCAATATTGGCGGTGCGCATAACGCATATTTTACCCGCAATATCGTGGTGCTCACCGATAACGCCGGCAATACCGGGGTTGGTGAAGCGCCGGGCGGTGAAGTGATTTATCAGACGCTGGTGGATGCAATCCCACAGGTGTTGGGACAGGAAGTCGCGCGTCTGAATAAAGTGGTTCAGCAGGTGCATAAAGGCAACCAGGCCGCTGACTTTGACACTTTCGGCAAAGGCGCCTGGACCTTTGAACTGCGGGTTAATGCGGTGGCCGCGCTTGAAGCCGCATTGCTCGATCTGCTGGGCAAGGCGCTGAACGTTCCGGTTTGTGAACTGTTAGGGCTAGGCAAGCAGCGCGATGCGGTCACTGTGCTCGGCTATCTGTTCTATGTCGGCGATCGCAGCAAAACCGATCTGCCGTATCTGGAGAGCACGCCGGGCCACCATGAGTGGTATCACTTGCGTCACCAGCAAGCGATGAACAGTGAAGCGGTGGTGCGCCTGGCAGAGGCTTCGCAAGATCGCTACGGCTTTAAAGATTTCAAACTCAAGGGGGGCGTACTGCCCGGCGAGCAAGAAATCGACACCGCTCGTGCGCTGAAAAAACGCTTCCCGGAGGCGCGTATTACGGTTGATCCCAACGGGGCCTGGCTGCTGGATGAAGCCATTTCCCTGTGTAAAGGGCTGAACGATGTTCTGACTTATGCTGAAGATCCGTGCGGTGCCGAACAGGGTTTTTCAGGCCGCGAAGTGATGGCCGAGTTCCGCCGTGCGACCGGTCTGCCGGTGGCGACCAATATGATCGCCACCAACTGGCGTGAAATGGGGCATGCGGTGATGCTGAATTCAGTAGATATTCCGCTGGCCGATCCGCACTTCTGGACCCTTTCCGGCGCGGTGCGCGTGGCACAGTTATGCGATGACTGGGGCCTGACCTGGGGCTGCCATTCCAACAACCATTTTGATATTTCGTTGGCGATGTTTACCCACGTTGGCGCCGCGGCACCGGGCAACCCGACGGCTATCGACACCCACTGGATCTGGCAGGAGGGCGATTGCCGTCTGACCAAAAATCCGCTGGAGATTAAAAACGGAAAAATTGCGGTACCCGATGCGCCCGGTCTGGGCGTGGAGCTGGACTGGGAGCAGATACAGAAAGCCCATGAGGCCTATAAGGCGCTGCCCGGCGGCGCGCGTAATGACGCAGGCCCGATGCAGTACCTGATTCCCGGATGGACTTTTGACCGTAAACGTCCCGTTTTCGGCCGCCACTAATTTTGAATAAGGATTTAAATATGAGCGCACAATTTACTACCCCCGTCGTGACCTCTATGCAGGTGATCCCGGTTGCGGGCCATGACAGCATGCTGATGAACCTGAGCGGTGCTCATGCCCCGTTCTTTACACGTAATATTGTGATTATTAAAGATAACTCTGGCCATACCGGGGTAGGGGAAATTCCTGGCGGCGAAAAAATTCGTCAGACCCTGGAAGATGCCATTCCGCTGGTGGTGGGTAAAACGCTGGGTGAGTACAAAAACGTACTGAACGCGGTACGTAATACGTTTGCCGATCGTGATGCCGGTGGCCGTGGTTTGCAGACTTTCGATTTACGTACCACTATTCATGTGGTTACCGGGATCGAAGCGGCGATGTTGGATCTGTTAGGTCAGCATCTGGGCGTCAACGTCGCATCTCTGCTGGGCGATGGTCAGCAACGTAGCGAAGTCGAAATGCTTGGCTATCTGTTCTTCGTTGGTAACCGTAAAGCGACGCCGCTGCCGTATCAAAGCCAACCGGATGAAAAATGCGACTGGTATCGCCTGCGTCATGAAGAGGCGATGACCCCGGACGCGGTAGTGCGTCTGGCGGAAGCAGCGTATGAGAAATATGGTTTCAACGACTTCAAACTGAAAGGCGGCGTACTGGCCGGGGAAGAAGAAGCGGAATCTATTGTGGCGCTGGCGAAACGCTTTCCACAGGCGCGCGTCACGCTCGATCCCAACGGCGCATGGTCGCTGAATGAAGCGATTAAAATTGGTAAGTACCTGAAAGGATCGCTGGCTTATGCGGAAGATCCGTGCGGCGCAGAGCAGGGCTTCTCCGGTCGTGAAGTGATGGCGGAATTCCGTCGAGCTACCGGGCTGCCGACGGCGACCAATATGATCGCTACCGACTGGCGTCAGATGGGGCATACCCTGTCGTTGCAGTCCGTGGATATCCCGCTGGCGGATCCGCACTTCTGGACGATGCAGGGTTCTGTTCGCGTGGCGCAGATGTGCCATGAGTTCGGGCTGACCTGGGGCTCGCACTCTAACAACCACTTTGATATTTCGCTGGCGATGTTTACTCATGTCGCGGCGGCGGCGCCTGGGAAAATTACCGCTATCGATACCCATTGGATCTGGCAGGAAGGTAACCAGCGACTGACCAAAGAACCTTTTGCAATCAAGGGTGGTATGGTGCAGGTTCCGGCGAAACCGGGCCTGGGCGTGGAGCTGGATATGGATCAGGTGATGAAAGCGCATGAGCTGTATCAGCAACATGGACTGGGTGCACGTGATGATGCGATGGGAATGCAGTATCTGATCCCGAACTGGACATTTGATAATAAGCGCCCGTGCATGGTACGCTAAGCGAACTGGGACCGCTCCCATAAATGGAGCGGTTTTCCTCCTGGTGTATGCTTAACACAGTCAACATGCGTAAGGATGCTTTATGAAAATAGTGATCGCACCGGATTCCTATAAGGAAAGTTTGAGTGCGCTTGAAGTCGCAACGGCGATTGAACTGGGATTCCGTGAGATCTGGCCTGAGGCGGATTACGTGAAAATCCCGGTCGCAGATGGCGGTGAGGGAACGGTCGAAGCGATGGTTGCCGCTACGCAAGGCCACCTTGTGCATGTTGATGTTACCGGCCCTTTGGGCAATACAATTCAGGCTTTTTATGGTTTATCCGGCGATGAGCGCTCGGCGTTTATTGAAATGGCAGCCGCCAGCGGGCTGGAGCAGGTTCCTGCTAATTTACGCGATCCGCTGAAAACGACCTCCTGGGGAACCGGGGAGCTAATTCGTCATGCGCTGGATGCGGGCGTGGAGCATATCATCATTGGGATTGGCGGTAGCGCCACCAATGATGGCGGTGCTGGTATGGTGCAGGCGCTGGGCGCAAGGTTGCTGGATGCGCAAGATGAAGATATTGCTCATGGCGCGATGGGCCTGGAATCGCTCACCCGGATTGATATCTCGCAGTTAGACCCGCGTCTTGCCGGATGTCGTATCGAAGTGGCCTGCGACGTCACTAACCCGTTGACCGGTAAAGAAGGAGCCTCAGTGGTCTTTGGCCCACAAAAGGGGGCGACGGCGGAGATGATTCCGCGTCTTGATCGGGCGCTTACGCACTATGCGCAACTGATCGCGCGCGATCTGGATGTCAATGTGCTGGAGCTGGCCGGCGGTGGCGCTGCTGGCGGTATGGGGGCGGCGCTGTATGCGTTTTGCGGTGCACAGCTACGCCGCGGTATTGAGATCGTGACGGATGCGTTACGCCTGGATGCCTGCGTTGCGGATGCAGACTTAGTGGTGACAGGTGAAGGGCGTATCGACAGCCAGACTATTCACGGTAAGGTTCCGGTTGGCGTAGCGAAGATCGCAAAGCGTTACAACAAACCGGTGATCGGCATTGCCGGTAGCCTGACGGCGGATGTCGGTGTTGTGCACCAGCATGGGCTGGATGCGGTTTTCAGCGTCATCTATACCATTTGTTCGCTGGATGAGGCGCTGAAGAATGCGAATGAGAACGTACGCATGACCGCGCGCAACGTGGCTGCGACGCTGAAAGCGGGGCAACAGTTACGCTGAGTTACAGGCCGGATAAGGCGGTCACACCGCCATCCGGCGAATATCAGCCCAACAACTTCTTCGCTTCGCGGGCAACGTTGTCCATTTCATCCAGCAGCTCTAAAAACTCAGGCTCCAGCTCTTCTTCTTTGGTCCCACTACGTAATTGTTGCTCAATGAGCTGGCACAGGTTTTTCATGCGCGGGACGCCGCTATAGCCGCAACTACCGTGCAACTTATGAATCATATCCACCAGCCCTTCAGGGTTTTCGCCTACCAGTTGTTCTTCAATTTTGTTGCGCACCTCGGGTAGAAAATCGAGCAGCATTTGCAGCATATCCCGCGCCAGATCGTTTTTCCCCGCGGCTTGTCTTAATGCCAGTTGCCAGTCGAGCGTGGTATTCGGATTGACGACCGGCTCCGGAGGTTCAACTGCGAGCGCCCTAAGCGATGTGGCCGCGCCGGGTTTGTAGCGTAACAGGAGATTGTGCAGCTTATCTTCTTCGATAGGCTTCGCCAGGTAATCATTCATCCCGGCGCTGAGCAGCTTCTCTTTTTGCCCGGCCATCGCATGCGCGGTGACCGCAATAACTGGCGTCTGTTGTTGATGAGGCAACTGGTGGATCAGTTCGCAGGCGCGAATACCGTCCATGTCGGGCATCTGAATATCCATCAGGATCAGATCAAACGGCATCTGTTTGGCGCGATCCACCGCCTGGTGCCCGCTGTCGCAGAGTACGACGTGCTGTACCTTATCTTCCAGCAGTGCGCCAATCAGCTTGAGGTTCGCCGGGTTGTCGTCCACCGCCATAACGGTCATGGCGATTTTGCTTTCATCTGGCAATGGCTGATCCGCGCTGTAGTTCAACTGGCAATACTCTGTCAGCGCAGGCAGCAGTCGGGTTGAGGTGAGAGGCTTCAGCAGACACGCCGCCGCGCCGCCTTGTTTCAATTTCTCGGCGTTAATCTGTGCGTGACAGGGCAGGGCTAATAACAGGAAATCGGTCATCGCCGCTGCGCTTGCCAGCCGCTCATGTTGCATGGTGAGCGGTTCGCGCAACGTGATCGGAATGCCAATCAGCAGAATATCGTAGTGATCCTTCGGCAGCCCGGAGAATGAAGGGCTGTAAATCACCTCCAGCGGCGTTTCACTTAATATATCTAACGTGCATTGCGCGGCAGTAGCGTTAGGTTCGACATAAGCCAGTCGTTTACCAGCAAGGCACCGGGTTGTCGAGCGATCGATGAGAACGTTAGGGTTGAGATCGAGACTAATATGGAACCAGAAGGTGGATCCGCGGTTCGGCTGGCTATGGAAGGAGATATCCCCGCCCATTTCGTTGACCAGTTTTTGCGTAATGACCAGACCCAGTCCGGTACCGCCGTGGCGGCGGGAAATACTGGCGTCCGCCTGACGGAAGGCCTGGAACAGGCGTGACTGATCGCGCTCAGGGATACCGATGCCGGTATCACGGATTTGCACTTCAATTTGCACTTTCGTGTTACTGAGGGCGCGTTTCTCGACCAGAATGTCGATATTACCGCCTTCGGTAAATTTGATGGCATTGCCGACCAGATTGGTAATGACCTGCTGTAAGCGCAGCGGGTCGCCGATGACGTTGTCCGGCACATCATTCTTAATATTCAGCGTCAGCTCAAGCCCTTTATCATGGGACGAGTGCGCTAACAGCGTGACGACGTCATCCAGCGTGCTGCGTAGCGGGAACGGAATGCTTTCCAGAATGAGCTTGCCCGCTTCCAGTTTGGAGAAATCGAGAACATCATTGATGATGGCCAGCAGATTGTTGGCCGATCGCTCAATCGTATTCAGGTGATCGCGTTGCGTGGTGTTAAGCTCGGTTTTCAGCGTCAGGCGCGTAAAGCCAATCACGCCATTCAGCGGGGTGCGTAGCTCGTGCGACATGTTAGCCAGAAACTCAGACTTAATTCGGGCCGCCTCCTGGGCGCGTTTTTTCGCCAGATCCAGTTCGACGTTCTGAATTTCCATCTGCTCCAGGGTTTCACGCAGGTCGGAAGTCGCCTGATCGATATTGTGCTGCATCTCTTCATGGTAGGCTGCAAGAGACATCGCCATCGAGTTGATACCGTTTTTGAGCATATCCAGCTCGCCCAGCATGAAACCTTCCACACGGCTGTCGAGCTGCCCTCTACGTATACGGTCAACGGTATTCACCATGTTGCGAATCGGGCCGGTTACGTCGCGCATCAGACGCCAGCCGAAAATTAACGCAATACCAATACAAAACAGCATCATTACGCTGGAGATAAAGATCTCTTTATATTGCTGCAGTCGAACCGACTTGAGGTCCAGTTCAAGCGCTACATACCCCAGCATATTTTGCGTATTTTTGGCGTCGCTTATGGCAGATTCATCCGGCGAATAGCTTTCCGATATAATTGGCGTTCGCAGGATCATGATATCCCCGAGCCGGGTGACGCTCAGCTTACGGGGAAACGGTGAACCGGTCGCCAGCTGCATTTCAGACGGATCGAGATGAAAATTGGAGGTGACAAACAGCCGGTTGTTCTCGTCATAGACAGAAATTGCCCGCACGATATCGGAATGGCGGCGATGCAGCACGCTGATGAGCTGGCCGATGGATTCCCTGTTTTGCAGGTTCATGCCATATTCGCTGGAGACCGCCAGTGGCTCTATGATACTGGCGCCGGCATCTTCCAGTTGACGCTGCAAGTCGTTATAGCGATGCACAACAAAAAAGATACTGAGCAGCAAACCAATCAGGACGGTCGGGGCCAGGATCAGAATCATCATGCGTGCGCGCAGGCTGTAGTTGGTCATGGAGTTCCGTTATGGGACAATTAGGGTCACACTGTTAAATAGAGAAATATCTCGTCGATGGCGCAATTCTACTCTGCAAAACGACGCGTGACGACGCGTCAGATCATAACCGTTACCGTCAATGACCTCGATCCTTTTGGTCAGGGTGTCGCTCGCCATAACGGAAAGGCGTTGTTTATACCGGAATTGCTACCCCAGGAAAGCGCAGAGGTGGTGATTACCGAAGATAAAAAACAGTTCGCCCGCGCGCAAGTAAAACGACGTTTAAACGACAGTCCACAACGTGAAGTGCCACGTTGCCCGCATTTTGGCGTCTGTGGCGGTTGCCAGCAGCAGCACGCCAGCATCCCGTTGCAGCAGCGTAGCAAAAGCGCGGCGTTAGCGCGTTTAATGAAATGTGAAGTGTCGGATGTTATCGCTGATACCCCGTGGGGCTATCGTCGTCGCGCACGTTTGAGCCTGAACTATCGGCCAAAAGAACAAAAATTGCAGATGGGTTTTCGCAAATCCGGTTCCAGCGACATTATTGATGTCAAACAATGCCCTATTCTGGTGCCCCAACTTGAAGCGCTGTTGTCCCACATCAGGGCGTGTCTGGAGAGTTTGCAAGGGTTACGTCATCTCGGTCATGTTGAGCTGGTGCAGGCAGGGAGCGGCGCGTTGATGATTTTGCGCCATACGGCGCCATTAAGTGCTGCGGATAAAGAAAAACTGGAATGCTTTTCGCATTCTCAGGGGCTGTCTTTGTTTCTGGCCCCGCAAAGCGAGATACTGGAATCAGTATCAGAAGAATCGCCCTGGTATGACTCAAATGGACTACGGTTAAGCTTCAGCCCGCGTGATTTTATTCAGGTCAATGCAGGGGTAAACCAAAAAATGGTCGCCTGTGCGCTGGAATGGCTGGATGTGCGACCTGAAGATCGCGTGCTCGATCTGTTCTGCGGTATGGGGAATTTTACTCTGCCGCTGGCTGTGCGGGCAGCAAGCGTGGTGGGGGTTGAAGGAGTACCGGCGCTGGTCGAAAAAGCCCGGGAAAACGCGCTGAATAACGGATTACACAACGTGACATTCTTTCATGAAAACCTTGAGGAGGATGTTACCCAGCAGCCGTGGGCGAAAAACGGATTCGACAAAGTATTGCTCGATCCTGCGCGTGCGGGGGCTGCCGGTGTGATGCAACATATTATAAAATTAAGCCCTGGTCGCGTTGTTTATGTATCCTGTAACCCAGCAACGCTGGCTCGTGACAGCGACGCTTTGCTCAACGCGGGATATGCCATACGGCGACTGGCAATGCTCGATATGTTCCCGCACACTGGACACCTGGAATCGATGGTCCTGTTTGAGCGTTTGTAATGAAATTTGTACCCATTGGATTTCGGGTTGTAATGCAGCATGAAAGACAATGGGTATGGCTTGTCGACTTCGACAGGCCAGGCCCCTAAAGGAGAGGACAATGGTTGCGGTAAGAAGTGCACATATAAATAAAGCTGGTGAGTTTGATCCCAAGAAATGGATCGCGAGTCTGGGAATCTCCAGCCAGCAGTCGTGTGAACGCTTAGCCGAAACCTGGGCGTACTGCCAGCAGCAAACACAGGGACATCCTGATGCGGATTTGCTGCTATGGCGTGGCGTGGAGATGGTAGAAATACTCTCTATGTTGAGCATGGATATCGACACGCTGCGTGCGGCAATGCTGTTTCCTCTGGCGGATGCCAACGTGGTCAGTGAGGACATCCTGCGCGAAAGCGTGGGTAAATCCATTGTGCATCTTATCCATGGCGTGCGCGATATGGCGGCGATACGCCAGCTGAAAGCCACGCATACCGATTCAGTCTCTTCCGAGCAGGTCGATAACGTCCGCCGTATGCTGCTGGCAATGGTGGATGATTTCCGCTGCGTGGTCATCAAGCTGGCGGAGAGGATCGCGCATCTGCGTGAAGTGAAAGACGCACCGGAAGATGAACGCGTTCTGGCGGCAAAAGAGTGCACCAATATCTATGCGCCGCTGGCCAACCGTTTGGGCATCGGACAATTAAAATGGGAGCTGGAAGATTACTGCTTCCGCTACCTGCACCCGGCCGAATACAAACGCATTGCTAAGCTGCTGCACGAGCGTCGCATCGATCGCGAACACTATATTGAAGAGTTCGTTGGTCATCTGCGCTCAGAAATGAAAACGGAAGGCGTCAAAGCCGAAGTGTACGGGCGTCCGAAGCATATCTACAGCATCTGGCGTAAAATGCAGAAAAAGCAGTTAGCCTTCGATGAACTGTTCGATGTGCGCGCGGTGCGCATCGTGGCGGAGCGTCTACAGGACTGCTATGCCGCGCTCGGGATAGTACATACTCACTATCGCCATCTGCCGGATGAGTTCGATGATTACGTCGCTAATCCGAAACCCAACGGCTACCAGTCGATCCATACGGTTGTGTTGGGGCCGGGTGGAAAAACCATTGAAATCCAGATCCGCACTAAACAGATGCATGAAGATGCCGAACTGGGCGTGGCGGCGCACTGGAAGTACAAAGAAGGGACTGCGTCAGGCGCGGCGCGTTCTGGGCATGAAGACCGCATTGCGTGGCTGCGTAAGCTGATCGCCTGGCAGGAAGAGATGGCGGATTCCGGCGAAATGCTGGATGAAGTGCGCAGCCAGGTCTTCGATGACCGGGTTTACGTCTTTACGCCAAAAGGTGACGTTGTTGACTTACCTGCAGGCTCCACGCCGCTGGACTTTGCTTACCACATTCACAGTGATGTAGGGCATCGTTGCATTGGCGCGAAAATTGGTGGGCGTATCGTACCGTTTACCTACCAGTTACAGATGGGCGATCAAATTGAAATTATCACCCAGAAACAGCCAAACCCAAGCCGTGACTGGTTGAACCCTAACCTTGGCTATGTGACCACCAGCCGTGGTCGCTCGAAGATCCACGCCTGGTTCCGTAAACAGGATCGTGACAAAAACATCCTTGCGGGCCGCCAGATCCTCGACGATGAGCTTGCGCACCTGGGCATTAGCCTGAAAGAGGCGGAAAAACATCTGCTGCCGCGCTACAGCTTCAATGAACTGGATGAACTGCTGGCGGCGATTGGCGGAGGAGACATCCGTCTCAACCAGATGGTGAACTTCCTGCAGGCGCAGTTTAATAAGCCCAGCGCTGCCGAGCAGGATGCAGCCGCGCTGAAACAGCTTCAGCAGAAAACCCAGGCGCCGCAGAGTCGCCGTAAAGACGATGGTCGCGTCGTGGTGGAAGGGGTCGGTAACCTGATGCACCACATCGCGCGCTGCTGCCAGCCGATTCCTGGCGATGAAATCGTTGGGTTTATCACCCAGGGGCGCGGTATTTCCGTGCACCGGGCCGATTGCGAACAGTTGGCAGAGCTGCGTTCACACGCGCCGGAGCGGATTGTTGATGCGGTTTGGGGCGAAAGCTACTCGGCGGGATATTCGCTGGTGGTTCGCGTACAGGCCAACGATCGCAGCGGTTTATTGCGTGATATCACCACCATTCTTGCCAACGAGAAAGTGAACGTGCTGGGGGTTGCCAGCCGGAGCGATACCAAACAACAGTTGGCCACCATCGATATGACCATCGAAATCTATAACCTGCAGGTGCTCGGACGCGTGCTTGGCAAGCTGAACCAGGTGCCGGATGTGATCGACGCACGGCGGTTGCACGGTAATTAATTATTTTGTAGGCCGGATAATCTTGTAGGCCTGATAAAACGCGTTAGCGTTGCCATCAGGCATTGCCATGTTGCCGGATGTCGGCTATCGCCTTATCCGGCCTACCGTATTGAAATTTCAGGATTTTCACATGAACCAAATCGATCGACTGCTCGGTATTATGCAGCGTTTGCGCGACCCGGAAAACGGTTGTCCGTGGGATAAAGAGCAGACATTCGCCACTATTGCCCCTTACACTCTCGAAGAAACCTATGAAGTACTGGATGCGATTGCGCGTGAAGACTTCGACGATCTGCGCGGAGAGCTCGGCGACCTGCTGTTCCAGGTGGTGTTTTATGCCCAGATGGCGCAGGAAGAAGGCCGTTTTGATTTCAATGATATCTGCGCCGCCATCAGCGATAAGCTTGAACGCCGGCATCCGCATGTATTCGCTGATGTTTCTGCCAGCAACAGTACTGAAGTGCTAACCCGCTGGGAGCAAATTAAAAGCGAGGAACGCGCCGGGAAAGCACAGCATTCCGCACTCGACGATATTCCCCGCAGTTTACCGGCGTTAATGCGCGCCCAGAAAATCCAGAAACGCTGCTCTAATGTTGGCTTCGATTGGAAAACATTAGGACCGGTTGTCGACAAGGTTTATGAAGAGATCGACGAAGTCATGTTTGAGGCAAAGCAGGCTGTTGTCGACCAGGCTAAACTGGAGGAGGAAATGGGCGATCTGCTGTTTGCCACAGTCAACATGGCTCGTCATCTGGGGACAAAAGCCGAGACTGCGTTACAAAAAGCGAACGAGAAATTTGAACGACGTTTTCGTGAAGTTGAGCGAATTGTCGCTGCTCGTGGTCTGGAAATGACGGGTGTTGATCTGGAAACGATGGAAGAAGTCTGGCAACAGGTAAAACGGCAGGAAATTGATCTCTAAGGGATTTCGTCGGTCAAGGGCGTTTTGTGTGATTTTTTAAATAACAAGCGCTTGATTTACGTCAAAAACATTTACCCCAAAGGGGCTATTTTCTCACTCCCGATGTTAATGTGAGCCTGGTGAAGAGGAGGGATAATGAAAGTTTGTGGCGCTCGTCATGTTCGGGTATACTACTTTCCCGTCTTGGTAATTCCATCGTTTCACCCTAACTTCTCAGGTCCAGCATGACAACGAACTATATTTTTGTGACCGGCGGGGTCGTATCCTCTCTGGGAAAAGGCATTGCCGCAGCCTCCCTCGCAGCCATTCTTGAAGCCCGTGGCCTCAACGTGACCATGATGAAACTGGATCCGTACATCAACGTCGATCCGGGTACTATGAGCCCAATCCAACACGGGGAAGTGTTCGTTACCGAAGACGGCGCTGAAACCGACCTGGACCTGGGTCACTATGAGCGTTTCATCCGTACGAAAATGAGCCGCCGCAACAACTTCACCACGGGGCGTATCTACTCTGACGTTCTGCGTAAAGAACGCCGTGGCGACTATCTGGGCGCTACTGTTCAGGTTATCCCGCATATCACCAACGCAATTAAAGAGCGCGTTCTGGAAGGCGGTGAAGGTCATGATGTTGTTCTGGTCGAAATCGGCGGAACCGTTGGGGATATCGAATCTCTGCCGTTCCTTGAAGCGATTCGCCAGATGGCCGTAGAAATTGGCCGTGAGCACACGCTGTTTATGCATCTGACGCTGGTTCCGTACATGGCGGCGGCAGGTGAAGTCAAAACGAAACCGACTCAGCACTCTGTAAAAGAGCTGCTTTCTATCGGTATTCAGCCAGATATCCTGATCTGCCGCTCCGATCGCGCAGTTCCGGCGAATGAACGTGCGAAAATTGCATTGTTCTGTAACGTTCCGGAAAAAGCGGTGATTTCTCTGAAAGATGTCGATTCCATCTATAAAATTCCGGGCCTGTTGAAATCCCAGGGCCTTGACGATTATATTTGTAAACGATTCAGCTTGAACTGTCCGGAAGCTAATCTGTCAGAATGGGAACAGGTTATCTACGAAGAAGCGAATCCGGCAGGTGAAGTGACTATCGGTATGGTCGGCAAGTATATTGAACTGCCGGACGCCTATAAGTCAGTGATTGAAGCGCTGAAACACGGTGGTCTGAAGAATCGTGTCAACGTCAACATCAAGCTGATCGATTCGCAGGATGTCGAAACGCGCGGCGTTGAGATCCTGAAAGGTCTTGATGCTATCCTGATCCCTGGCGGCTTCGGCTACCGTGGTGTTGAAGGTAAAATCGCGACGGCGCGCTTTGCGCGTGAGAACAATATTCCTTATCTGGGCATTTGCCTGGGTATGCAGGTTGCGTTGATTGAGTTTGCGCGTAACGTAGTGGGTATGGACAACGCCAACTCCACGGAATTTGTGCCAGACTGTAAGTACCCGGTGGTGGCTCTGATTACCGAATGGCGTGACGAAGACGGCAACGTCGAAGTCCGTACCGAGAAGAGCGATCTGGGTGGCACCATGCGTCTTGGCGCGCAGCAGTGTCAGCTGAGCGATGAAAGCCTGGTCCGTCAACTGTACGGCACGCCGACAATCGTTGAACGCCACCGTCACCGCTACGAAGTCAACAATATGCTGTTGAAACAGATTGAAGCTGCTGGTCTGCGTGTTGCAGGCCGTTCCGGTGATGATCAGTTGGTCGAGATCATCGAGGTACCGAATCATCCGTGGTTCGTGGCCTGTCAGTTCCACCCGGAATTTACTTCCACGCCACGTGATGGGCACCCGCTGTTTGCCGGCTTTGTGAAAGCCGCCAGTGAACATCAGAAGCGTCAGGCGAAGTAAGAAGTAAAAAGTTAGAACGGCAATGCACCCATTCGGGTGCATTGTTTGTCTGGAGTTTTAGTTTAACTTGTACTGAGGAAAACCTAATGTCCAAAATCGTTAAAATCATCGGTCGTGAAATCATCGACTCCCGTGGTAACCCGACTGTTGAAGCCGAAGTACACCTGGAAGGTGGTTTCGTTGGTATGGCAGCAGCTCCGTCAGGTGCTTCTACTGGTTCCCGCGAAGCACTGGAACTGCGCGATGGCGACAAATCCCGTTTCATGGGTAAAGGCGTACTGAAAGCTGTTGCAGCTGTTAACGGCCCAATTGCTCAGGCTCTGCTGGGTAAAGATGCTAAAGATCAGGCTGGCATCGACAAGATCATGATCGATCTGGACGGTACTGAAAACAAATCCAACTTCGGTGCAAACGCCATCCTGGCTGTGTCCCTGGCGAACGCCAAAGCAGCAGCTGCTGCTAAAGGCCTGCCGCTGTATGCGCACATCGCTGAACTGAACGGTACTCCGGGCAAATACTCCATGCCGGTTCCGATGATGAACATCATCAACGGTGGTGAGCACGCTGACAACAACGTCGACATCCAGGAGTTCATGATTCAGCCGGTTGGCGCTAAGACTCTGAAAGAAGCCGTACGTATGGGTTCTGAAGTGTTCCACAACCTGGCTAAAGTTCTGAAAGCTAAAGGTATGAACACTGCAGTTGGTGACGAAGGCGGCTACGCGCCGAACCTGGGCTCCAACGCTGAAGCTCTGGCTGTAATCGCTGAAGCGGTTAAAGCAGCTGGCTACGAGCTGGGCAAAGACATCACTCTGGCGATGGACTGTGCAGCTTCTGAATTCTACAAAGACGGTAAATACGTTCTGGCTGGCGAAGGCAACAAAGCGTTCACCTCCGAAGAATTCACTCACTTCCTGGAAGAACTGACCAAACAGTACCCGATCGTGTCCATCGAAGATGGTCTGGACGAGTCTGACTGGGACGGTTTCGCATACCAGACTAAAGTTCTGGGCGACAAAATCCAGCTGGTTGGTGACGATCTGTTCGTAACCAACACCAAAATCCTGAAAGAAGGCATCGAAAAAGGCATCGTTAACTCCATCCTGATCAAATTCAACCAGATCGGTTCTCTGACCGAAACTCTGGCTGCGATCAAAATGGCGAAAGACGCTGGCTACACCGCTGTCATCTCTCACCGTTCTGGCGAAACTGAAGACGCTACCATCGCTGACCTGGCTGTTGGTACCGCTGCAGGCCAGATCAAAACCGGTTCTATGAGCCGTTCTGACCGCGTAGCTAAGTACAACCAGCTGATTCGTATCGAAGAAGCGCTGGGCGAACAAGCTCCGTACAACGGTCGTAAAGAGATCAAAGGTCAGGCGTAATCCTGTTCTTTAACTCTTAACGTAAAAACCCGCTGCGGCGGGTTTTTTTATGCCTTTAAAGTAGTAGTGGTAAGGTCGCACTCGCCGTTTGCTGGCTCACATCACTGTACTTTTCATCCAGTCCAATCAGCGACGTGGTGAGCAGTTCCACCAACAGCATGACACCCACCTTGGCGTTTAGCGCGCCGGCGCTCAACGGACCTTCTGGTTTGGCTGCGACCAGTTGAATATCACTCAGCGATGCCAGTGGACTACGCGGTGTATTACTTAGCGCCAGTACGCGTACGCCTTGCTTACGCGCCAGCTTTACGACATGCAGCAGATCGCGCGTGGATCCCGAACTGGATATCGCCACTACCAGCGTATCTTTGCTTAGCGTTGTAGCGTTCATAGCAGCACGGTGCATGTCGCTGAACAATTGCGCGGGTTTGCCGAGGCGCAGGAGTTTGTAATGTAAATATTCCCCCAGAATAGCGCTGGCCGCTACGCCATAAATTTGTACCGACTGAGCCTGATGCAGCGCCAGAGCGGCTGCTTCCAGTAATGTTCTGTCGAGTAATTTTGCCGTGTCCTGCAGCGCTTGCACGGATTCATTGACCACATTGTCAATCTCATCACCGCTGTGCTCTACCGGCTCTCCTTGCCGGAGATCGAGTGCCAGCGCCATCTTAAATTCGTTATAGCCCTTACACCCCAGCGTACGGCACAGACGCGTGACGCTCGCCTCGCTGGTGTCGCTTTCACGCGCCAGTTCGGTAATCGTCAGATAGACCACTCTTGCCGGATCGCTAAGCACAAACTCTCCCAGCTTTTGTTGAGTTCGACTATATCCATCAACGCCCTGGCGCAATCTTAGCAGCAGGTTTTCATTTTCTGACATGCAAAATCCTTAATGCGTTTCTCTGCCGATAGTGTGGCGGAAAGCAGGGGAGAGATGCCAGTCATTTTAAAAAAGTATGATCGGCGTCCTGGTTTTTGATGGTAATTTTCATTTTTAAAATTAATTATGGTAAAAATTTTCATCAATGTTCGGGGAGATGAAAAAATGATGCAAATATTTAGCGGCGCTTCGTCAGGCGCATGGTTTGAAAAAGCGCAGCGGTTCGGCAAATCGTTCATGCTGCCGATTGCGGTATTGCCCGCAGCGGGGTTGTTGTTGGGGATTGGTGGGGCTTTGTCGAATCCCAATACGCTGACGGCCTACCCTTTCTTGAATGTCGACTGGCTGCAGGCAATCTTCACGATCATGACCAGCGCGGGTTCTATCGTGTTTGCCAACCTGTCGGTGCTTTTTGCGGTTGGTGTTGCCGTGGGACTGGCGAAAACGGATAAAGGCACGGCGGGCCTTGCGGCATTGCTGGCTTTTCTGGTGATGAATGCCACCATCAATGCTTTGTTAACGCTCAACGGAACGCTGGCGCACGAGAATCCAGGTGCTGTGGGCCAGGGAATGACGCTGGGCATTCAGACGCTGGAAACGGGCGTGTTTGGTGGGGTCGTGATTGGTCTGGTCACCTGCGCGCTGCATAGCCGTTTCAATAAAGTCTCACTCCCTCAGTTTCTTGGCTTTTTCAGTGGTTCGCGTTTTGTACCGATTATCAGCTCGCTTGCCGCGATTGTGGTGGGGGCGATCATGACGGTGGTATGGCCGCATTTCCAGAAGCTCATTTTTGGACTGGACGGTCTGGTGGATGCGACGGGCTATCTGGGGACGCTACTGTACGGTTTCATTCTGCGTATGCTTGGCCCACTGGGTTTACACCATATCTTTTATTTGCCGTTCTGGACAACGGCGCTGGGCGGGAGCGAAATCGTCAACGGTCAACTGGTCGAAGGCACCCAGCGTATTTTCTTTGCCCAACTTGCCGATCCGAATACGCAGCAGTTTTATGCTGGTACCTCGCGCTTTATGTCCGGGCGCTTTATCACCATGATGTTTGGCCTGCTTGGCGCATGCCTGGCGATGTACCACACGGCAAAACCGGAGAACAGGAAGCTTGTCGCCGGACTGTTGCTATCGGCGGCTCTGACCTCTTTCCTGACCGGCATCACTGAGCCTATTGAGTTCTCCTTCCTGTTTGTGGCTCCGGTGTTATATGTCATTCACGCCTTCTTCGATGGTCTGGCGTTTATGATGGCGCATATTTTACATATCACTATTGGGCAAACCTTTTCGGGGGGATTTATCGATTTCCTCCTCTTCGGCGTGCTACAGGGGGAAGCGAAAACCAACTGGATGTACGTCCCCCTGGTTGGGGTGCCGTGGTTCTTTCTTTACTACTTCACCTTCCGTTATTTGATTAACCGCTTTAACTGGCTGACGCCGGGGCGTGAGAGCGCTGCCCAGGTGGAGTCCGGTCTGCCTCAGAGCGAACGCGCAGCGGCAGTCATCGCCGGGCTGGGAGGCAAAGAGAATCTGGAAGAGGTGGACTGTTGCGCCACACGCTTACGCGTGACGGTGAAAGAGAGCAGCAAGGTTGATGAAGCTGCGCTGAAAGCGACCGGAGCGCGCGGCGTAATTATTCGCGGCAACGGTGTTCAGGTGATTTATGGCCCGCATGTCACCATCATTAAAAATGAAGTCGAAGAGATCTTATCGTGATGAAAACTGTACTGGATTCCCTGAAAGGTAAATTAATTGTCTCCTGCCAGGCGCTGGAAAATGAACCCCTGCACAGCCCGTTTATTATGTCGCGTATGGCGCTGGCGGCAGCGCAGGGCGGTGCGGCAGGTATCCGTGCGAACAGCGTGGTAGATATTCGCGCGATCAAAGAGAGTGTCTCCCTGCCGGTAATAGGGATTATCAAGCGCGATTATCCGGGCTGCGATGTATTTATCACGGCCACCCTGCAGGAAGTGGATGAGCTGATGACCGTTGAGCCGGAAATTATTGCTCTGGATGCGACAGCGCGACCGCGCCCCGGTGGGCAAACGCTGGAAGAGCTGGTCACGCAAATCCGCGCCCGCTACCCGTCCGTACTGCTGATGGCGGATATCGCTACCGTCGATGAGGCGATAACAGCCGAGCGGCTGGGTTTTGACTGCGTAGGCACTACACTCTATGGCTATACTGCGGACACTGCCGGGCATGTGCTGGCGGAAAACGACTGCGGTTTTTTACGTGAGGTGTTGGCGGCGGTCACCATACCGGTTGTGGCGGAAGGTAACGTCGATACCCCGGAACGCGCCGCACGTTGCCTGGCATTAGGCGCGCATACCGTGGTGGTTGGAGGCGCTATCACGCGTCCGCAGCAGATAACGGCACGCTTTGTCGCGGCGATCGCCTCGTAAAGCATCGATGGGGCATGATACTTTGGCGGGGATCTGCGATAATTAGCGTTTATCCCCATATTGAGAACGCTATGCAGTACCCGATTAACGAGATGTTCCAGACCCTGCAAGGTGAGGGTTACTTTACCGGCGTCCCCGCCATTTTTATTCGTTTACAGGGATGCCCGGTTGGCTGTGCCTGGTGCGATACCAAACACACCTGGGATAAGCTTGAGGATCGGGAAGTCTCCCTGTACAGCATCCTGGCTAAAACGAAAGAGAGCGATAAGTGGGGCGCGGCGAGCAGCGAAGATTTGCTGGCTGTTATTCAGCGTCAGAGCTATACCGCCCGTCACGTGGTGATCACCGGCGGTGAGCCCTGCATTCATGACCTGATGCCGCTGACTGACCTGCTGGAAAAGAACGGCTTTAGCTGCCAGATTGAAACCAGCGGTACCCACGAAGTACGCTGTACGCCGAATACCTGGGTGACCGTATCGCCGAAGGTGAATATGCGCGGTGGTTATGATGTGCTGTCACAGGCGCTGGAGCGCGCGAATGAAATCAAACATCCGGTCGGCCGCGTTCGCGATATTGAAGCGCTGGATGAACTGCTGGCAACGTTGAGCGATGATAAGCCGCGAATCATTGCCTTACAGCCAATCAGCCAGAAAGAAGATGCGACGCGTCTGTGCATTGATACCTGTATCGCGCGTAACTGGCGTCTGTCGATGCAGACCCATAAATACCTGAATATTGCCTGATAAATTTTGCCGGGTGGGCTTCGCATCGCCATCCGGCAAAGTCACAATCACTCGCCGCGATACACGCAACCCGCTGTGCAGGTCTCTTTTACCATCACTGCGCTCAGCAGAGGGATAACCGGTTTTACCTGATCCCAAATCCATTTTGCCAGCACTTCGCTGGTTGGGTTTTCTAAGCCTGGAATATCGTTCAGATAGTAGTGATCAAGTCTGTCATAAGTCGGCTTAAACGCCGCCTTTAACTCTGCGAAATCCATGATCCAACCGGTATGCGGATCGACTTCACCGGTAATTTCAAGACGCACCATAAATGAGTGACCATGCAGGCGACCACACTTATGCCCTTCCGGTACATGCGGCAGGCGGTGAGCGGCTTCGAAGGTGAAATCTTTAAACAAGGTGGTGGACATTTTTTACTCTCAAGAATGCGAAAAACCGCCGTAGGGTACCGTAAAGAGCAAATTTTATCATTAGTTAAAAGGGCGCAGAGTATCAGAACAATCCATTCATAAAGATAATGTTCAATAACTATTTATATATCAAATGCTTATTAAATCGATTTCGCTGTTAATAACTATAACTAAAACAGGTTAGTTCATTTGGTTATTTGTTATTTCTATCCCTTCTTTAATTGTTACTATGCCCGCCGTTAACCTAATACTCGTCATACTTCGAGCTGCATGTGTGTTGGCTTCACTCTCTTATCCCAGTCACTTACTTCAGTAAGCTCCTGGGATTCGTTCACTTGCCGCCTTCATGCAACTCGAATTATTTAGAGTATTTTCATTTCTTTTTTTGGTGCCATTTGGGCACGAAAAACAGCTTTGCTTACTGGAACATGACAACGCATGACGACACAGGCCCCACCTTCCGCTCTGCTACCGCTAAACCCGGAGCAACTGGCTCGCCTTCAGGCGGCCACGACCGATTTCACTCCCGCGCAGCTTGCGTGGGTTTCTGGTTATTTTTGGGGCGTGCTGAATCAGCAGCCGGGGGCGAATGCAGCGGCTCCTGCGCCTGTTGCCGAAATGCCGGGGATTACGCTTATCTCCGCCTCGCAAACCGGCAATGCGCGTCGTGTGGCGGAAGCCCTGCGCGATGATCTGATTGCCGCGAAGCTCAATGTCACTCTGATCAATGCCGGCGACTACAAATTCAAACAAATCGCCAATGAAAAGTTGCTGGTTGTGGTGGCATCGACTCAGGGAGAAGGAGAACCAGCGGAAGAAGCTGTGGCGTTACATAAATTCCTGTTCTCGAAAAAAGCGCCGAAACTCGATAACACCGCTTTCGCCGTGTTTGCTCTCGGCGATACCTCTTACGAATTTTTCTGTCAGGCCGGTAAAGATTTCGACAGCAAGCTGGCTGAGCTTGGCGGTGAACGTCTGCTCGATCGCGTCGATGCCGACGTCGAATATCAGGCCGCTGCCGCGCAGTGGCGCGCCCGGTTGGTTGATGTACTGAAAGCGCGTGCGCCTGCAGCACCGTCTGTACAGGTTGCAGCGAGCGGTGCGGTAAATGAAGTACATACCAGCCCCTACACCAAAGAAGCGCCGCTGACGGCGTCCTTGTCGGTGAACCAGAAAATTACCGGTCGTAACTCGGAAAAAGACGTCCGCCATATCGAAATCGATCTCGGTGATTCCGGCCTGCGTTATCAGCCGGGTGACGCGCTGGGCGTGTGGTATCAGAACGATCCGGCTTTGGTCAAAGAGCTGGTAGAACTGCTGTGGCTGAAAGGGGATGAACCGGTCACGGTTGATGGCAAAACCCTGCCGCTGGCCGAAGCGCTGGAGTGGCATTTTGAGCTGACGGTCAACACCGCGAATATCGTGGAAAACTACGCCACGCTGACGCGCAGTGAATCGCTGCTGCCGCTGGTGGGCGATAAAGCCCAGCTTCAGCAGTATGCGGCTACCACGCCAATCGTCGATATGGTGCGTTTCTCCCCGGCACAGCTTGATGCCGAAGCATTAATCGGCCTGCTGCGTCCACTGACGCCGCGTCTCTATTCTATCGCCTCCGCGCAGGCGGAAGTTGAAAGCGAAGTCCACGTGACCGTCGGCGTCGTGCGTTACGACATCGAAGGTCGTGCCCGCGCCGGTGGTGCTTCCAGCTTCCTCGCCGACCGCGTGGAAGAAGAGGGCGAAGTGCGCGTGTTCATTGAGCACAACGACAACTTCCGCCTGCCGGCGAACCCGCAGACCCCGGTGATTATGATTGGTCCGGGCACCGGTATCGCGCCGTTCCGCGCCTTTATGCAGCAGCGCGCCGCCGACGGTGCGGAAGGTAAGAACTGGCTGTTCTTCGGCAACCCGCACTTCACCGAAGATTTCCTCTATCAGGTCGAATGGCAGCGCTACGTGAAAGAAGGCGTGCTGAACCGTATCGATCTGGCCTGGTCCCGCGATCAAAAAGAAAAAATCTACGTACAAGACAAACTGCGCGAACAGGGCGCGGAGCTGTGGCGCTGGATTAATGACGGTGCCCACATTTATGTCTGCGGCGACGCCAGGCGCATGGCCGCAGATGTCGAAAAAGCATTGCTGGAAGTGATTGCTGAGTTCGGTGCAATGGACATCGAAGCGGCGGATGAATTTTTAAGTGAGCTGCGCGTTGAGCGCCGTTATCAGCGAGATGTCTACTAATGAGCGAAAAATACCCAGGGCCTTTAGTGGTCGAAGGCAAACTGACTGACGCCGAGCGCATGAAGCGTGAAAGTAATTTCCTGCGCGGCACCATCGCGGAAGACCTGAATGACGGTCTGACCGGCGGTTTTCACGGCGATAATTTCCTGCTGATCCGTTTCCACGGCATGTACCAGCAGGATGACCGCGACATTCGCGCCGAGCGCGCCGAGCAGAAGCTGGAGCCGCGCCATGCGATGTTGCTGCGCTGTCGTCTGCCGGGCGGGGTGATCACCACCACCCAGTGGAAGGCCATCGATAAATTCGCCGCTGACAACACGATTTACGGCAGCATCCGTCTGACCAACCGTCAGACCTTCCAGTTCCACGGCATTCTGAAGAAGAACGTCAAGCCGGTGCATCAGATGTTGCACTCCGTCGGGCTGGACGCGCTGGCGACCGCCAACGACATGAACCGTAACGTGCTGTGCACCTCCAACCCGTATGAGTCCGAGCTGCACGCCGAGGCCTACGAGTGGGCGAAAAAGATCTCTGAACATCTGCTGCCGCGTACCCGCGCCTATGCGGAGATCTGGCTCGATCAGGAGAAGGTCGCGACCACCGACGAAGAACCGATCCTCGGCGCAACCTATCTGCCGCGTAAATTCAAAACCACGGTGGTGATCCCGCCGCAGAATGATATCGATCTGCACGCCAACGACATGAACTTCGTGGCGATTGCTGAAAACGGCAAGCTGGTGGGCTTTAACCTGCTGGTTGGCGGCGGTCTGTCTATTGAGCACGGTAATAAGAAAACCTATGCGCGTACGGCAAGCGAGTTCGGCTTCCTGCCGCTGGAGCATACCCTGGCCGTGGCCGAAGCGGTGGTGACGACCCAGCGTGACTGGGGTAACCGTACCGACCGTAAAAACGCGAAAACCAAATATACCCTGGAGCGCGTCGGTATCGACACCTTTAAGGAAGAGGTTGAGCGTCGCGCGGGGATCAAGTTTGAGCCGATCCGCCCGTATGAATTTACCGGTCGTGGCGATCGCATCGGTTGGGTGAAAGGGATCGACAACAACTGGCACCTGACGCTGTTTATCGAAAACGGTCGTATCCTGGATTATCCTGGACGCCCGCTGAAAACCGGTTTACTGGAGATCGCGAAGATCCACAAAGGCGATTTCCGCATCACCGCTAACCAGAACCTGATTATTGCCAGCGTGCCGGAAAGCCAGAAAGCGAAGATCGAGAAATTGGCGCGCGACCACGGGTTGATGAATGCGGTGAAACCGCAGCGTGAAAACTCGATGGCCTGCGTGTCGTTCCCGACCTGTCCGCTGGCGATGGCGGAGGCCGAGCGTTTCCTGCCGTCGTTTACGGACAAAGTGGAAGCGATTCTGGAAAAACACGGCATTCCTGACGAGCATATCGTGATGCGCGTGACCGGCTGCCCGAACGGCTGTGGCCGCGCGATGCTGGCGGAGCTGGGTCTGGTGGGCAAAGCCCCGGGGCGTTACAACGTGCATCTGGGCGGCAACCGCATGGGAACACGTATTCCACGCATGTATCGCGAAAACATTACGGAAGCGGAAATTCTCGATTCCATTGACGAACTGGTTGGGCGCTGGGCGAAAGAGCGCGAAGCGGGTGAAGGCTTCGGCGATTTTACGGTGCGTGCGGGCATCATTCGCCCGGTGCTCGATCCAGCACGTGATTTCTGGGAATAAGTTCCCTTTGCCTGGTGACACGACGGTTTTGTAGGCCTGATAAGCGTAGCGCTATCAGGCATAAGATGAGGTAATCATGTCCGTACTTGATCTACACGCATTGAACGACCTGCCGAAAGTTGAACGCGTTATGGCGCTGGCGGAAACTAACAGCCAACTGGAAAAGCTGGACGCCGAAGGCCGCGTGGCGTGGGCACTGGAGAATTTGCCGGGAGAATACGTGCTCTCTTCCAGCTTTGGTATTCAGGCCGCAGTAAGCCTGCATCTGGTGAATCAGATCCGCCCGGATATCCCGGTAATTCTGACCGATACCGGCTATCTGTTCCCGGAAACCTACCAGTTTATTGACGAGTTAACGGACAAACTCAGGCTGAATCTGCAAGTCTATCGGGCGAAGGAGAGTGCTGCCTGGCAGGAAGCACGCTATGGCAAACTGTGGGAGCAGGGCGTTGAAGGCATTGAGAAATACAATGACATCAACAAAGTCGAGCCGATGAACCGGGCGCTAAAAGAGCTGAAAGCACAGACCTGGTTTGCGGGCCTGCGCCGCGAGCAGTCAGGCAGCCGGGCGCATTTGCCGGTACTGGCAATTCAGCGCGGCGTGTTTAAAGTGCTGCCGATCATCGACTGGGATAACCGTACCGTTTACCAGTATCTGCAAAAGCACGGGCTGAAATATCACCCGCTGTGGGACCAGGGCTATCTGTCGGTGGGCGATACGCATACCACCCGCAAATGGGAGCCGGGCATGGCGGAAGAAGAGACGCGCTTCTTCGGCTTGAAGCGCGAGTGCGGGCTGCACGAAGGGTAATATGAGCCTCGGTAAGCGTTATGCATTACCGAGGCTCTTTTTTTCAGGATTACCCTGCCTTCGCCAGCTCTTTTACCAGCGGCAGCATGATGCGTACCACGTCGCGGCTGCGGTGTTCGATTCGCCCAGGTAACGCTTTATCGATATGCTGTTGGTTATCCAGACGCACATCGTGCCAGCTGTTGCCATCCGGGAATGAAGGGCTTTTGGCGCGTTGTTGATAGCCATCTTTCTTGCCCAGGTTCCAGTTGGTCGCTTCAACGGAAAGGACGGCAATTCCCGCGTTATCGAACACCTCTGCGTCGTTACAGCAGCCGGTACCTTTCGGATAGTCTTTGTTCAGTCCGGGGTTGGTGCTGGCGACAATACCGCGGCTGCGTGCGATGACCAGCGCCCGGTCGCGCGTCAGTTTTCGTACGGCTTCCGGGGTTCTTTTCCCGCTGTTGAAATAGAGCTTATCGCCAACGATCAGGTTATCGAGGTTGATAACCAGCAGCGTATTTTTCTTCTCGGCGGCGCTCATTCGCTTAAGGATGTTCTCTGCGCCGAGTTTGCCTTCCTCTTCACCGCTGGTGGCGATAAAGCGAATACCGTACTGCGTCGGCACATTTTTGAGTCGTTCAGCCAGCTCCAGCATCACGCCCACCCCTGCGGCGTTGTCGTCGATACCCTGTAGGGTTAATCCACCCAGATTGGCATCGGAATCGGCGTCGCTTTGCGCAGCGTAGGTGTCGAGGTGCGCCATGATAATAATCTGCTGTGGCGCTTTGCCTTCATGGGCTGCAATGACGGTACTGCCCGTTACGTTATGCCAGTTTTTACGATTATCTTTGGCGGTATAAATATAGCGGCTGTTAAACGTCCGAATATCACTGCTATAGCCCATCTGCTGAAATTGCTGACGTATATAATCAGCAGATAACATTTCTGCCGGAGAACCCGTCACACGGCCTGGGAAGAATGTGGCGATGTAGCGTGCCTGGGTATTTGCGATATCTCCGGGCTTCGAAGATGTTGCCTGTGCGGGAAGGATAAAGCACGCGCCGAGCGCCAGGGCGGTAGTCAGGTGGCGCAATGCGGAAAACATAGTGAGTCCTTAAATACCAAGCAGAAATTTTTAGCCGCTAGTATGAAACCGTGATCGCGGTAAAACAATTTCATTTGCTCCTAAATGCCCGAAATCCGGTGGCTTAAGCACTTTTTGATATTTGCTTTTCCAGATCGTTATTCCTTTGAGGAACTACTCATTCCAATTCGTAATTTCATTCGCCTCCTTGCCCTCCCTATAGTCAGGTTATCTGAGCATCGTTAGCAAAATAACGGCATTACATAGGAACGGTTATGGATCAAAAACGACTTACCCACCTGCGGCAACTGGAAGCGGAAAGCATCCATATCATTCGTGAGGTGGCCGCCGAGTTTTCTAATCCGGTGATGATGTATTCCATCGGCAAAGATTCCAGCGTAATGCTGCATCTGGCGCGCAAAGCGTTTTATCCTGGCACGCTGCCGTTCCCCTTGCTGCACGTTGATACCGGTTGGAAATTTAGCGAGATGTATGAATTTCGTGACCGTACGGCGAAAGCCTACGGCTGCGAACTGCTGGTGCATAAAAACCCGGAAGGGGTGGCGATGGGCATCAACCCCTTTGTCCACGGCAGCGCTAAGCATACCGATATTATGAAAACCGAAGGGCTTAAGCAGGCGCTGAACAAATACGGTTTTGACGCCGCGTTCGGCGGCGCACGCCGTGATGAGGAGAAATCGCGCGCCAAAGAGCGCATTTACTCCTTCCGCGATCGCTTCCATCGCTGGGACCCGAAAAATCAGCGTCCGGAACTGTGGCACAACTACAACGGACAAATTAACAAAGGCGAAAGCATTCGCGTATTCCCGCTCTCTAACTGGACCGAACAGGATATCTGGCAGTACATCTGGTTGGAAAATATCGACATCGTACCTTTGTACCTGGCGGCTGAGCGTCCGGTGCTGGAGCGTGATGGCATGCTGATGATGATTGATGACGACAGAATCGATCTGCAACCCGGCGAAGTGATTAAAAAGCGCATGGTGCGTTTCCGCACGCTTGGCTGCTGGCCGCTGACCGGCGCGGTGGAGTCTAACGCGCAGACGCTGCCGGAAATTATTGAAGAGATGCTGGTCTCAACCACCAGTGAACGTCAGGGCCGCGTGATTGACCGCGACCAGGCGGGCTCCATGGAGCTGAAGAAACGTCAGGGGTATTTCTAAGGAGCCGCCATGAATACGACACTTGCACAACAAATTGCTAATGAAGGCGGCGTTGAAGCCTGGATGGTTGCTCAGCAACACAAAAGCCTGCTGCGTTTTTTAACCTGCGGTAGCGTGGATGACGGGAAAAGTACCCTGATTGGTCGCTTGCTGCATGATACCCGGCAGATCTATGAAGATCAGCTCTCATCGCTGCATAACGACAGTAAACGCCACGGCACCCAAGGCGAAAAACTCGATCTGGCGCTATTGGTTGACGGCTTGCAGGCCGAGCGCGAGCAGGGCATCACCATCGACGTGGCTTATCGTTATTTCTCCACCGAGAAGCGAAAATTTATTATTGCGGATACCCCCGGTCACGAACAGTACACCCGCAACATGGCGACCGGTGCGTCGACCTGCGACCTGGCGATCCTGTTGATCGATGCGCGTAAAGGCGTGCTCGATCAGACCCGTCGTCACAGCTTTATCTCCACGCTGCTTGGGATCAAGCACCTGGTGGTAGCGATCAACAAAATGGATCTGGTGAGCTTTAGCGAAGAGACATTTAACCGCATCCGCGAAGACTATCTCACGTTTGCTGAACAACTGCCGGGCAACCTGGATATCCGTTTTGTGCCGCTCTCCGCGCTGGAAGGCGATAACGTGGCTTCGCCAAGCGTCAGCATGCCATGGTACAGCGGCCCGACGCTGCTCGAAGTGCTGGAAACCGTTGAGATCCAGCGCATTGTCGATACCCAGCCGATGCGTTTCCCGGTGCAGTATGTGAACCGACCAAATCTGGATTTTCGTGGTTATGCCGGAACGCTGGCCTCCGGTCGCGTGCAGGTAGGACAACGCGTCAAGGTGTTACCGTCCGGCGTTGAGTCGAGCGTGGCGCGGATCGTTACCTTTGATGGTGATTTACAGCAAGCGCATGCCGGTGAAGCGATCACCCTGGTGCTGAAAGATGAGATTGATATCAGCCGGGGCGATCTGCTGCTGGATGCAGGTGAAGCGTTGCCAGCGGTACAAAGTGCTGCCGTTGATGTGGTGTGGATGGCGGAACAGCCGCTGTCGCCGGGGCAGAGCTACGACATCAAAGTTGCCGGCAAGAAGACCCGCGCGCGCGTGGATACCGTGCAGTACCAGGTCGATATTAACAACCTGACCCAGCGTGAGGTCGACGCGTTACCGCTGAACGGCATTGGTCTGGTTAATCTGACGTTTGATGAACCGCTGGTGTTGGATACCTATCAGCAGAACCCGGTTACGGGTGGGTTGATTATCATTGACCGCCTGACTAACGTCACCGTCGGCGCGGGGTTGGTGCGTGAGCCTATCATCCAGGAGCAGGCCGCCGCTTCTCAGTTCAGCGCGTTTGAACTGGAGCTGAATGCGCTGGTGCGTCGCCACTTCCCACACTGGGGTGCGCGCGATCTGCTGGGAGGCAAATAATGGCGTTGCATGACGAAAACGTCGTCTGGCATGCCCATCCTGTTACACCGCAACAGCGGGAGCAACGCCACGGTCACCGTGGTGTTGTGCTGTGGTTTACCGGACTGTCTGGCTCCGGTAAATCTACGGTAGCGGGAGCGCTGGAAGAAGCGTTGCACAAGCTGGGCGTCAGCACTTATCTGCTGGATGGCGATAACGTGCGTCACGGCCTGTGCAGCGATCTGGGGTTTAGCGATGCCGATCGTAAGGAGAATATCCGTCGGGTTGGCGAGGTGGCTAACCTGATGGTGGATGCCGGTCTGGTAGTTCTGACCGCCTTTATCTCTCCGCATCGCGCCGAGCGAAAAATGGTCCGCGAGCGCGTTGGCGCAGGGCGTTTTATTGAGGTTTTTGTCGATACGCCATTAGCAACGTGCGAAGCGCGCGACCCAAAAGGGCTGTATAAAAAAGCCAGGTCGGGGGAGTTGCGCAATTTCACCGGAATTGATTCGGTATACGAAGCGCCTGAATCGCCAGAGATTCATCTGGATGGTGAACAATTGGTAACAAATTTGGTTCCCCAATTATTAGACCTGCTGAGGCAGGGAGATATTATCAGATCCTGAGACACCCGAGCTTACATGCCCGGTCAGTCACGGTCACAGGATTAGATATGCGTAACAGCCATAACATTACTATTACAGAGTCAGAGACCTTCGCTACCGACGACGAAACCACCTGGTCCCTACCAGGGGCCGTGGTCGGTTTTGTAGCGTGGCTGCTGGCGCTGGGGTTACCATGTCTGATGTATGGCCCTAACACACTGTTTTTCTTCCTTTATACCTGGCCTTTCTTCCTCGCGTTGCTGCCCGTGGCGATTGTGGCGGGTATTGCCCTGCACTCGCTGTTAAAAGGAAAGCTGCTGCTGAGCATTACCAGCACCCTACTGGTGGTGGGTGGAATGTTTAGCGCGCTATTCTTTTGGCTTTTGGGCTAGGCTAAGTGCGTTTTAAACGATCGCCGATGTCGTTCACTGTCTGGTCATAATTCAAACCGTAACCAACAATGAGATTATGTTCTCCTTACACGGGGTATACGTAACAACGGGCAAATGTGGTACATTTGCCCGCGTTGTCGCGGCATTCCCGTCCGTTGATGTAAAGTCGTCTACGGAAGTTATGGGATGTTAATGCCGTTTTTCAGGGGGCAGGATGGGTAAACTTACGCTGCTGTTGCTGGCTTTATTAGTCTGGCTACAGTATTCGCTGTGGTTCGGTAAGAACGGCATACATGACTATAGTCGCGTCAACGATGATGTTGCTGCGCAGCAGGCTACAAACGCGAAACTTAAAGCGCGTAACGATCAGCTCTTTGCCGAAATTGACGATCTCAATGGCGGACAAGAGGCCATTGAGGAGCGCGCGCGCAACGAACTCAGCATGACTAAGCCGGGCGAAACTTTTTATCGTCTGGTGCCTGACGCGTCTAAACGCGCCCAGACTGCAGGGCAAAACAATCGATAAATCGTCCAGGGATCTAACATGGCAGCCACTTTATTGGACGTTTGCGCCGTGGTGCCGGCTGCCGGATTTGGCCGCCGAATGCAAACAGAGTGTCCTAAGCAGTACCTCTCAATTGGCAATAAAACCATTCTTGAACACTCGGTTGATGCGCTACTGGCCCATCCCCGGGTGACGCGAGTCGTCATCGCTATCAGCCCAGGCGACAGCCGCTTTGCCCAACTTCCACTTGCCGCGCATCCGCAAATTACCGTAGTGGATGGCGGCAACGAACGTGCCGATTCTGTCCTTGCCGGTTTGCAAGCCGCAGGAGATGCGCGTTGGGTGCTGGTGCATGACGCCGCGCGTCCGTGTCTGCATCAGGATGACTTAGCACGTTTGCTGGAAATCAGTGAAACCAGCCGCACTGGCGGGATCCTGGCGGCACCCGTACGCGATACGATGAAACGCGCTGAACCGGGCCGCACAGACATTGCCCATACGGTCGATCGTACCGACTTATGGCATGCGTTAACGCCGCAGTTTTTCCCTCGCGAGCTGTTGCATGACTGCCTGAGCCGTGCGCTCAACGAAGGCGCAACCATTACGGACGAAGCTTCGGCGCTGGAATATTGCGGTTTTCATCCGCAACTGGTCGAAGGACGCGCTGACAACATCAAAGTCACCCGCCCGGAAGACCTGGCGCTGGCGGAGTTTTATCTCTCCCGAACAATCCATTTGGAGAATGCATAATGCGAATCGGACACGGTTTTGACGTACACGCTTTTGGCGGCGTTGGCCCAATTATCATTGGCGGCGTGCGCATCCCGTATGAAAAAGGACTGCTGGCGCATTCTGATGGTGATGTGGCGTTACATGCGCTAACCGATGCCTTGCTGGGCGCGGCGGCGCTGGGTGACATCGGTAAACTCTTCCCGGATACCGACCCGGCCTTTAAAGGTGCAGATAGCCGCGAATTATTGCGTGAAGCCTGGCGGCGTATTCAGGCGAAAGGCTATACGCTTGGTAATGTGGATGTGACGATTATTGCTCAGGCGCCGAAGATGCTGCCGCACATTCCGCAAATGCGCGTATTTATTGCCGAAGATCTTGGCTGCCATATGGATGATGTTAACGTGAAAGCGACCACCACGGAAAAACTCGGTTTCACCGGGCGTGGGGAAGGGATTGCCTGTGAAGCGGTGGCGTTACTCATTAAGGCAACGAAATGACTGCGTTTGAAAATCTGACATATCTTCATGGTAAACCACTGGGCCATGGCGTCCTGAAAGCCAATCCGGAAGACTTTGTCGTCGTCGAAGATTTAGGCTTCGAACCGGATGGCGAAGGCGAGCACATTTTGGTGCGCATCCTGAAAAACGGCTGCAATACCCGTTTTGTCGCTGATGCGCTGGCGAAGTTCCTGAAAATTCACGCCCGTGAAGTGAGCTTTGCCGGGCAAAAAGATAAGCATGCGGTCACGGAACAGTGGCTGTGCGCGCGCGTGCCGGGCAATGTAATGCCTGATTTAAGCAAATTTGAGCTCGAAGGCTGTAAAGTGCTGGAGTACGCGCGCCACAAGCGTAAGCTGCGTTTAGGGGCGCTGAAAGGCAACGAATTTACGCTGGTGCTGCGTGAAGTGAGCGAGCGAAATGATGTTGAAGCGCGATTACAGGCGATTAGCGAGCGCGGCGTACCGAACTATTTTGGCGCTCAGCGTTTTGGGATCGGCGGCAGCAACCTGCAAGGGGCGCTGCGCTGGGCGCAAAGCGATGCGCCGGTGCGCGATCGCAATAAACGCAGTTTTTGGTTGTCGGCGGCCCGTAGCGCGTTGTTTAATCAGATCGTCAGTGAACGCTTGAAAAAAACAGACTTTAATCAAGTTGTTGACGGCGATGCGCTACAATTGTCGGGACGCGGAAGCTGGTTTGTCGCCACGCAGGAAGAACAGACTGAATTACAGCGGCGCGTCGATGACAAAGAATTGATGATTACAGCGGCATTACCGGGTAGCGGTGAGTGGGGAACTCAGCGCGACGCGCTGGTGTTTGAAGAAAGCGCTGTTGCGGATGAAACCGTGCTGCAGTCTCTACTATTGCGCGAGAAAGTCGAGGCATCGCGACGCGCTATGTTGCTGTATCCACAACAATTAAGCTGGAACTGGTGGGATGACGTAACCGTTGAGTTACGCTTCTGGCTACCGGCAGGTAGCTTCGCCACCAGTGTAGTAAGGGAACTTATTAACACAATGGGTGATTATGCGTATATTGCTGAGTAACGATGATGGGGTCCATGCACCCGGTATACAAACGCTGGCGAAAGCCCTGCGTGAGTTTGCTGACGTACAGGTGGTTGCCCCGGATCGTAACCGCAGTGGCGCGTCTAACTCGCTGACGCTGGAATCTTCACTTCGCACGTTTACCTATGATAACGGCGATATCGCCGTACAAATGGGTACGCCCACCGACTGCGTCTATCTGGGCGTGAACGCGTTAATGCGTCCGCGTCCGGACATTGTCGTTTCTGGTATTAACGCAGGTCCTAATCTCGGGGATGATGTCATCTATTCCGGTACCGTTGCGGCGGCAATGGAAGGTCGTCACCTTGGGTTCCCTGCGCTGGCTGTCTCGCTTGATGGCCATAAGCACTACGATACTGCTGCGGCAGTAACCTGTCGTATCTTACGGGCGCTGAGTCGTGAACCGCTGCGCACCGGGCGTATTTTAAATATCAACGTTCCGGATCTACCGCTGGATCAGATTAAAGGCATCCGCGTCACCCGCTGCGGCAGCCGCCATCCGGCGGATCAGGTTATTCCACAGCAGGATCCGCGCGGAAATACGTTGTACTGGATTGGGCCGCCGGGGGAAAAATGCGACGCCGGGCCGGATACCGATTTTGCCGCCGTCGATGAAGGCTATGTTTCCATCACGCCGCTGCATGTCGATTTAACCGCCTACGGCGCGCATGAGGTGGTTTCGAGCTGGTTGGACAGCGTGGGAGTCGACACGCAATGGTAAGCAGACGCGTACATACTCTTCTTGAACAATTACGTGCGCAGGGCATCCGAGATGAGCATGTCCTGGATGCACTCGCCGCCGTGCCGCGTGAGAAATTCATTGATGAGGCGTTTGAACATAAGGCCTGGGACAATATTGCCTTGCCGATTGGTCAAGGGCAGACGATTTCGCAGCCTTATATGGTTGCACGCATGACTGAGCTGCTTGAGCTAACGCCGCAATCGCGGGTGCTGGAAATTGGCACTGGCTCCGGCTACCAGACGGCGATTCTGGCGCATCTGGTGCAGCATGTATGCTCCGTTGAGCGTATTAAAGGCCTGCAATGGCAGGCGCGTCGTCGCCTGAAGCAGCTGGATTTACACAATGTTTCTACCCGTCACGGTGATGGATGGCAGGGCTGGCAAGCGCGAGCCCCGTTTGACGCTATCATTGTAACGGCAGCACCGCCGGAGATCCCAACTGCGCTGATGATGCAGCTGGATGAAGGCGGTATTCTCGTCTTACCCGTGGGCGATGAGCACCAGTTCCTGAAGCGGGTGCGTCGTCGGGGAGGCGAATTTATTATTGATACCGTGGAGGCCGTACGTTTTGTTCCCTTAGTAAAAGGGGAGCTTGCGTAGACACTGGCTCTGAATACCTGGAGTTTTCCTGGATATTCTGGAATTAGTCAGCGTATCGTGTCGATGCTTTTGCACGGTGATTACGTTACGGGTTTTAACCAAATTTTCCTGGGGGATAAATGAGCGCGGGAAGCCACAAATTTACCATTCGCCGTATTGCGGCATTGTCACTGGTTTCATTATGGCTGGCAGGTTGTTCAAACACCTCGAATCCACCAGCGCCGGTCAGCTCGGTTGACGGCGGTGCATCCACGAACACCAGTTCCGGCATGCTGATTACGCCTCCGCCAAAAATGGGCTCGACGTCGACAGTACAACAGACGCCACAGATCCAACCGGTGCAGACTCCGACTACGCAACCAACGCAAATTCAACCTGTTGCAGAACAGCCTGTACAGATGGAAAACGGTCGTATCGTGTACAACCGTAAGTATGGGAATATTCCGAAAGGTAGCTACACGGGCGGCAGCACCTATACTGTCAAGAAAGGCGACACACTTTTCTATATTGCCTGGATTACCGGGAACGATTTCCGTGACCTCGCACAGCGCAATAACGTTCCGGCCCCGTATAGCCTGAATGTCGGGCAAACTCTGCAAGTGGGCAACGCCTCGGGTACACCGATTACCGGTGGGAATGCCATCACCCAGGCGGATGCAGCACAGCAAGGAGTTGTGACCAACCCTGCACAAAATTCCACCGTTGCTGTTGCTTCGAAACCAACAATTACGTATTCTGAGGATTCAGGTGAACAAAGTGCTAACAAAATGTTGCCGAACAACAAGCCTGCTGGGACAGTTGTCACAGCGCCAGTAACGGCTCCAGCAGTTAGCACAACCGAAACAACTGCAAGCTCAACGTCGACCAGCGCGCCAATCTCTACCTGGCGCTGGCCAACTGACGGCAAAGTGATCGAAAACTTTGCGGCTACCGAAGGTGGCAATAAAGGGATCGACATTGCAGGCAGCAAAGGACAGGCTATTGTCGCGACCGCAGATGGACGCGTCGTTTATGCCGGTAACGCGCTGCGTGGTTACGGTAATCTTATTATCATCAAACATAACGATGATTACCTGAGCGCCTACGCCCATAACGATACAATGCTGGTCCGGGAACAACAAGAAATCAAGGCGGGGCAGAAAATAGCTACCATGGGTAGTACCGGAACCAGTTCAACACGCTTGCATTTTGAAATTCGTTACAAGGGGAAATCCGTAAACCCGCTGCGTTACTTGCCGCAGCGATAATTCGGCGGAACCAGGCTTTCACTTGCTAGTTCCGTTAGGGATCACGGGTAGGAGCCACCTTTATGAGTCAGAATACGCTGAAAGTTCATGATTTAAATGAAGATGCGGAATTTGATGAGAACGGAGTAGAGGCTTTTGATGAGAAAGCCTTGAGTGAAGAGGAACCCAGTGATAACGACCTGGCTGAAGAAGAGCTGTTATCGCAGGGGGCCACACAGCGTGTGTTGGACGCGACTCAGCTTTACCTTGGTGAGATTGGTTATTCACCACTGTTAACAGCCGAAGAAGAAGTTTATTTTGCGCGTCGCGCACTGCGTGGAGATGTCGCCTCTCGCCGCCGCATGATTGAAAGTAACCTGCGTCTGGTGGTGAAAATTGCTCGCCGTTATGGCAATCGCGGTCTGGCATTGCTGGACTTGATTGAAGAGGGCAATCTGGGGCTTATCCGTGCCGTCGAGAAGTTTGACCCGGAACGCGGGTTCCGCTTCTCAACATACGCAACGTGGTGGATCCGTCAGACGATCGAACGGGCTATTATGAACCAAACCCGTACGATCCGACTGCCGATTCATATTGTAAAAGAGCTGAACGTCTATCTGCGTACCGCGCGTGAGTTGTCGCATAAACTGGACCATGAACCGAGCGCAGAAGAGATTGCTGAACAACTGGATAAACCGGTTGATGACGTCAGCCGTATGCTCCGACTCAACGAGCGCATTACCTCGGTAGACACCCCGCTGGGTGGCGATTCCGAAAAAGCGTTGCTGGACATCCTGGCCGATGAAAAAGAAAACGGCCCGGAAGACACCACGCAAGACGATGATATGAAACAGAGCATCGTCAAATGGCTGTTCGAACTGAACGCCAAACAGCGTGAAGTGCTGGCACGTCGTTTCGGTCTGCTGGGGTATGAAGCTGCGACACTGGAAGATGTGGGCCGCGAAATCGGTCTCACGCGTGAACGTGTTCGTCAGATTCAGGTTGAAGGCCTGCGTCGTCTGCGCGAAATTCTGCAGACTCAGGGGCTGAATATCGAAGCGCTGTTCCGCGAGTAAGCACAAGTTCCATCAAGAAAGGCCAGTCTCATCGAGACTGGCCTTTTTCTTTAGCGCTACCGCTTATTGGTCGGCACATATTGTCCGATGGCGCTTTGCTTATCGGGCCTACAAAGACATCACCCAAAACCGCCATCCGAACGATTATCCCATCATCTTACGCACCAGTTGAGTAAACTGTTTGCGCTCTTCCTCGCTCAGTCTGCCCAGAAACTCATCATCCACGCGATCTCCTACCGGGGTTGCGCTGGCCAATAATGCTTCTCCCTGCGCAGTCAAATAAACAAACCGCCGACGCTTATCCGCCGGGTCGTGATCCCGCCTGACCAGCCCACGCTTTTCCATTCGGCTCAGCATTTCCGCAAGTGTGGCTTTGGTGCAGACCGCTGCCTCCATCAGGGCGACCTGTTCAATGCCGGGCTGTTCGGCAATGGCGCGCATCACCGCGTACTGCGGTTTGGTTAGCTCTGGTAACTCATGTTGCCAGCGAGCCGTATGCTGCTGAAAAAGCTGACGTAAAAGATGAAATGCTTTATTGCGTAACGGCATGAGAGCTCCGGGATATCGGTCAGTCTCTATCATAGCGGGTTACGCCTCCTTTTTTAACCATCGCTGTTTTAGCTATCCGTGCGCGGTGGCCTTGCCCACAATGAATTGTGGGAGTATTTTAATCAAAACGTTCGTACACGAACAAATTGAGGGGTTGAATGAGACTGATCGTAGGAATGACGGGGGCTACCGGCGCACCGCTCGGCGTGTCGCTACTACAGGCGCTGCGGGAAATGCCGGGGGTGGAAACCCATTTGGTGCTGTCGAAATGGGCAAAAACGACCATTGAGCTGGAAACGCCGTACAGCGTCCGCGATGTATCCGCACTGGCAGACTATTGCCACAAGCCAGCGGACCAGGCCGCGACCATCTCGTCCGGATCGTTTCGTACTGACGGCATGATCATTATCCCCTGCAGCATGAAAACGCTGGCCGGTATTCGCGCAGGTTACGCGGAAGGGCTGGTGGGGCGTGCCGCAGACGTGGTGCTGAAAGAAGGGCGCAAACTGGTGCTGGTGCCGCGTGAAATGCCGCTCAGCACCATCCATCTGGAAAACATGCTCTCGCTTTCCCGCATGGGCGTGGCGATGGTCCCGCCAATGCCCGCGTTTTACAACCATCCGCAAACGGTCGATGACATCACCCAGCACATTGTCGCGCGTGTGCTCGACCAGTTTGGGCTTGAACACCCTAACGCCCGTCGTTGGCAGGGATTACGACAGGCGCAGAATTTTGCACAGGAGAACGAATAATGGCATTTGATGATTTGCGCAGCTTTTTGCAGGCGCTGGACGACCAGGGACAACTGCTGAAAATCAGTGAGGAAGTTAACGCCGAGCCGGATCTGGCGGCGGCGGCCAATGCGACCGGGCGTATTGGTGATGGCGCGCCTGCGCTGTGGTTTGACAATATTCGCGGTTTTACCGATGCCCGCGTGGCGATGAACACCATCGGTTCATGGCAGAATCACGCCATCTCTTTAGGTCTGCCACCAAATACTCCAGTGAAAAAACAAATTGATGAGTTTATCCGTCGCTGGGATAAATTTCCGGTTGCCCCGGAACGTCGTGCGAACCCGGCATGGGCTGAAAATACCGTCGACGGCGAAGACATTAATCTTTTCGACATTCTGCCGCTGTTTCGCCTGAACGATGGCGACGGCGGTTTCTACCTGGATAAAGCCTGCGTGGTGTCGCGCGATCCGCTGGATCGGGACAACTTCGGCAAACAGAACGTCGGCATCTACCGCATGGAAGTGAAGGGCAAACGTAAGCTCGGTCTGCAACCGGTGCCAATGCATGATATCGCGCTGCACCTGCATAAAGCGGAAGAGCGCGGTGAAGATTTGCCGATTGCCATCACGCTGGGTAATGATCCCATCATCACTTTGATGGGCGCCACGCCGCTGAAATACGATCAGTCTGAATACGAGATGGCGGGAGCGCTGCGTGAAAGCCCGTACCCGATCGCTACCGCGCCGCTCACCGGTTTTGACGTGCCGTGGGGCTCTGAAGTGATCCTCGAAGGGGTCATTGAAAGCCGTAAACGCGAAATCGAAGGTCCGTTTGGCGAGTTTACCGGCCACTATTCCGGTGGACGCAATATGACCGTGGTGCGTATCGATAAAGTCTCTTATCGCAGCAAACCGATTTTTGAATCACTCTATCTCGGTATGCCGTGGACCGAAATCGACTACCTGATGGGCCCGGCGACCTGCGTACCGCTTTATCAACAATTGAAAGCCGAATTCCCGGAAGTGCAGGCGGTGAACGCCATGTACACCCACGGACTGCTGGCGATTATTTCCACCAAAAAACGCTACGGCGGCTTTGCCCGCGCGGTGGGACTGCGTGCTATGACCACGCCGCACGGCCTGGGTTACGTGAAGATGGTGATTATGGTTGATGAAGACGTTGACCCGTTCAACCTGCCGCAGGTGATGTGGGCGCTCTCCTCGAAGGTCAATCCGGCGGGCGATCTGGTGCAACTGCCGAATATGTCGGTGCTGGAACTTGATCCCGGTTCCAGTCCGGCGGGGATTACCGACAAGCTCATCATCGATGCCACGACACCGGTTGCACCGGATAACCGAGGTCATTACAGCCAACCGGTATGTGATTTACCGGAAACAAAAGCCTGGGCTGAAAAGCTGACCGCCATGCTGGCCAACCGTAAATAAGGAGTAGCAGATGATTTGTCCACGTTGTGCCGATGAACATATTGAAGTGATGGCGAACTCGCCGGTAAAAGGTGTCTGGACCGTATATCAATGCCAGCATTGTCTGTACACCTGGCGTAATACCGAGCCGCTACGCCGTACCAGCCGCGAGCATTATCCGCAAGCGTTTCGCATGACGCAGAAAGATATCGACGATGCGCCAATGGTGCCAAGTATCCCGCCGCTGCTGGCGGAAGATAAGCGTTAATCAAAAAATGCCGGGTGCGGCGAAACCGTACCCGGCACAACGGCGTTACACCAGACTTTTTAACCGATAGATCCATTCCAGTGCCTGGCGAGGCGTGAGTGAATCCGGGTCGAGATTTTCCAGCGCTTCAACGGCGGGAGATGTTTCTTCCGCAACCGAAAGCAGCGACATCTGTGTACCATCGACCTGGGTTGCGGCAACATTCGGCGCGATGCTTTCCAGTTCGCGCAGTTTTTGCCGCGCACGTTTTATGACCTCTTTCGGTACACCTGCCAGGGCTGCTACCGCCAGGCCATAGCTCTTGCTCGCCGCGCCATCCTGTACGCTGTGCATAAAGGCGATGGTATCGCCATGCTCTAACGCGTCCAGATGTACATTCGCGACGCCTTCCATCTTCTCCGGTAACTGAGTCAGTTCGAAGTAGTGGGTGGCGAACAATGTTAATGCTTTGATTTTATTCGCCAGGTTTTCTGCGCACGCCCATGCCAGCGACAGGCCGTCGTAGGTTGAAGTGCCGCGTCCAATCTCATCCATCAGCACCAGGCTGTTTTCGGTAGCATTATGCAGAATGTTGGCGGTTTCGGTCATCTCAACCATGAAGGTGGAACGACCTGATGCCAGATCATCCGCCGCGCCAACGCGGGTAAATATACGGTCGATAGGCCCAATCTCGACTTTTTTTGCCGGGACATAGCTGCCGATATACGCCAGCAGCGCAATCAATGCGGTCTGGCGCATATAGGTACTTTTCCCCCCCATGTTCGGCCCGGTGATGATCAGCATCCGGCGCTGTGGGGAAAGGTTGAGCGGGTTGGCGATAAACGGCTCTGTCAGTACCTGCTCCACCACCGGGTGACGGCCCTCGGTAATGCGAATGCCGGGTTTATCGGTGAAGATCGGACAGGTGTAATTCAACGTATAAGCACGTTCTGCGAGGTTGACCAGGACGTCCAGTTCAGCCAGCGCGCTGGCGCTCTGTTGTAAATCAGCCAGATGCGGCAGCAGCATATCGAACAGCTCGTCGTATAGCTGTTTTTCCAGTGCCAGCGCCTTACCTTTGGAAGTCAGAACTTTGTCTTCATACTCTTTCAGTTCTGGAATAATGTAGCGTTCAGCGTTTTTCAACGTCTGGCGACGCACGTAATTAATTGGCGCCAGATGGCTCTGTCCACGACTGATCTGAATGTAGTATCCGTGAACGGCGTTGAATCCAACTTTCAGCGTATCAAGACCCGTGCGTTCGCGCTCGCGGATCTCCAGTCTGTCGAGGTAGTCGGTTGCGCCATCGGCCAGCGCTCGCCACTCGTCCAGCTCTTCGTTATAGCCAGACGCGATGACGCCGCCGTCGCGTACCAGCACCGGTGGAGCTTCCACGACGGCGCGTTCCAGCAGTTCACGCAGCTCCGCAAACTCCCCCATTTTCTCACGCAGCATCTGCACCGGGGCGCTGTCTACGTTTTCCAGTTGCGCGCGTAGTTCTGGGAGTTGCTGGAAAGCGTGGCGCATGCGGGCCAGATCGCGCGGGCGCGCGGTACGCAGAGCGAGACGCGCCAGAATGCGTTCCAGATCGCCCACCTGACGCAGCACGGGTTGCAATTCGCTGGTGATATCCTGTAACGCGCCGATGGTTTGTTGGCGTTCAGTGAGGATTTTGGTGTCGCGGACCGGCATATGCAGCCAGCGCTTGAGCATACGGCTGCCCATCGGTGTTACGGTGCAGTCGAGTACCGAAGCCAATGTGTTTTCAACGCCGCCAGCCAGGTTCTGGGTGATCTCCAGATTGCGGCGGGTGGCGGCATCCATAATGATGCTGTCCTGCTGACGCTCCATGGTGATGGAACGAATATGCGGCAGTGAGGTACGCTGGGTATCTTTCACATATTGCAGCAGACAGCCAGCAGCGCATAATCCGCGCGGGGCGTTCTCAACGCCAAAGCCAATCAGGTCTCGTGTGCCAAACTGCAGATTTAACTGCTGACGGGCAGTATCAATTTCAAATTCCCACAGCGGACGGCGGCGCAGGCCGCGACGTCCTTCAATCAGTGAGGTTTCTGCAAAATCTTCGGCATACAGCAGTTCAGCCGGGTTAGTACGCTGCAGTTCGGCGGCCATGGTCTCGCGGTCGGCAGGCTCGCTAACGCGAAAACGCCCGGAGCTGATGTCCAGCGTGGCATAGCCGTAGCCTTTGCTGTCCTGCCAGACGGCGGCCAGCAGGTTGTCCTGGCGCTCCTGTAACAGCGCTTCATCACTGATGGTGCCGGGCGTAACGATGCGCACAACTTTACGCTCCACCGGTCCTTTGCTGGTGGCCGGATCGCCAATCTGTTCGCAAATAGCGACGGATTCCCCTTGATTGACCAGCTTGGCAAGGTAGTTTTCTACCGCATGGTGGGGAATACCCGCCATTGGGATGGGCTCGCCTGCGGATGCGCCGCGCTTAGTCAGGGAGATATCAAGCAGCTGAGACGCGCGTTTCGCATCGTCATAAAACAGTTCATAAAAGTCGCCCATGCGGTAAAACAGCAGTATTTCCGGGTGCTGAGCTTTCAGCTTGAGATACTGCTGCATCATGGGGGTATGGCTAGAGAAGTCCTTATCAATGTCTTCATTCATATTGATTTTACTCATTTTTTAATTCTTTCAAGTGCTCATATGGCCCCAGGTAAAACCCCTTTAAACCCACATAAACCCATAAATTTGTAGCTCACTTGTAGCCCAAAGCGTGATAGATTGGTTGTACTCCTTCTTTGGGTTACAAATGGTGGTGATACTTTGAAAACAACTCTCAATCAGGCTTTTATTATCAACAAGTTAAGTATTAATGTTAAGCCTGAGCTCAGTAGCTCTGGAAAAGTCGTTTTCGAAGCCAACCCTGACCAAAAACCTTACATAGTTTTTGACGATCATCGAGATTCACCCGTTGGCTTCGGTGTGAAGGTCAGTTTGACGAAAAAAACCTATGTAATCCAGCGAAGAGTAGCCTCTTCAGATCGTAATGTCAGTGAGGGTAAGAAGCCAAGCTCTGTCTTGAAAGTAAAGGTTGGGAATGTGTCCGATTTTCCGAGTATCGATCAAGCCCGTGAGGCAGCTCGGCAGTTGGTTCAGACAATGATTGCAACAAAGAGAAATCCCAACAAGATTAAAAGGGAACTCGATCTGGCTGAATTGACCGTGAGTGAAGCTTTTGCCCAATACAGGAGTCACTTACTTGGCAGAACCAAACCTGCTAAACCAAACACTCTCAATGTGTTAGACAAAGCTGAGAATCGGTTGAAAGAATGGCAAAACCTTCGAATCAAGGATCTTACTGGTAATGAAATCCTTCGAAAGTTTGACGAGATTGCTTCAAGAGCCAGAACAGCAGCAGAACAGACTTTTAGGTGGGCCAATGTTGCTGTAAAACACGCAATCGAGATTGAAGCTGGGAATGCTCAGACCCAGCAACGACAACCTTCGTTGTCCTATAATCCTTTTTCAATTTTAAAGGTACAGAAGAAGTTCAGAACACGATCTGAGCTGGAAGATAGCTATCGTGCCAAGGGCGTACGAAATCCATTGTCCCCCAAAGATACTTTGGGACGGTTTCTAGCTGCATTACACAATAAGAGAGGTTTTAATCGTTTGGGTTGTGATTATCTGTTGCTGACCATTTTGACAGGAGCCAGGAAAGAAGAGACAGCAACACTGTGCTGGCGAGAGGCCCTGACAGAAGAGGAAGTCAGAACGACAAGCTATGTCGATCTCGAAAACCGGGTTATTCGCTTTTACGACACGAAAAATCGTAACGACCATGAGCTTCCAATCTGTGATGCTACAAAGCGAATTCTGGAAGACCGACGAGATATCGTCAACGATACCGAAATACGGGCAGATAAACGCAAATGGGTTTTTCCGGCTCGTTCATCACGAAGCAAGGTTGGACATTATTCTGACAGTAAAAGCTTGCGCGAGTATATCTGTCAGGAAGCTGGAATAATGAAGCTGGGAATGCACGATCTGCGAAGAACTTTTGGCCGTGTTGCAGAAGAACTAACTTCGTATGCAGTGGTGAAAAGATTGCTTAACCACCGTAATACCACGGACCCTACTGAAAGATATGCTGAGCCTGATAACGAGCGAGTTTTTGAGGCACTTCAACGGATTGAGCTTCATATGCTGATGACAGTACCTGAGTTGTATAATACACTTTTGGCTTCGGCGAAATATCAACCATTGCCAACAAATTAGGGGGACAGGGAATGAGTGCAATCGATACTTTAAGGGAATATGCTGAAGTATGGCGGCTATTTGGTAGTATGCCAGATGATGCAACCCTGAGTGCTGAAGTTTCGGCCCTTTACCTTGGTGTAAGTGTCAAAACATTGGCTCGTTATCGCCAGACTGGTAATGGCCCTGCTTATATCCAATACCAGGCTGAAGATAGCAAAGCAAGAAATCAACGCGTAAATTATCTGTTGGGTGATTTAAAAACCTGGCGGGATAATCATAAAGTGAACAGCACAATGGAAGCAGCACAGGTCCGTGGGTTGGCTTTTGCTTCTTTGGCTGATTTTACCAAGCCAGAGCCTTTCTGGACTATTGATAATAAAATTTATTCTCATGCCCTTACTGTATCTGACGAAGTATTCAAGGAGCTATTAAATACCTCTCGCGCAGAAGTTATTTGGATCTCTCTTGAGAAAGTGTTGTTTGAGAACTGGCATGCTTCGAGAGAGCGCCAGAAATGGAATGACGTTTTTGTTAGTGTACTAAGTGGGATGGTTAAATCATGTGAAATTGAACAAGAACGTCATATACTTAATGATATTTTATGATTAATTTCATTCCCAATATAAAATTAAATTTATATTGGGAAATAGTCATTTGCGGAAGTATAAATTGTTCAACAGCATTATTTATTATTTTAATCAAATGGAATGCCGTCTGTAGGATATCTTCTTTTGGGATTTTTAACCGGCTTTGTTTTACTCCCTGCACGATAAAAGTTAAACGAATTGGCAAAGTCTTCTGTCTCCAGTCTGGACTTTCTAAATTTATCCATCAGATCTTCATTGAAACGACGAGGGATTCCTTTAACACACAAGTTTGAATTAAGGTATACTTGGTTATCTATGGCGTCACGAATAAGTATTTTTCTCTCAAATAACTCTTTGAATGCGCGTGAGACATTTGATTTATTCAGCCCAAGATCTTTGGCTATACGTGACTGTGAAAAATCAGGGATAATATTTCCATAATCAATTACTGAGAAGAGATAAAGCACAATTCTAAACGCTGTGGGCGTCAAATCCATCCTGGCGAGTGTGGCCATATTGCCTTTGAATATCATTGAGAAATCGTCTCTGAATGACGTTTTTTTATAGCTATTTGCTTTAATCTTTATTTCTTCCAGATCTTCGGGCATAACCTCTAATGCTTCTGCAATAATGGACTTTTGTTCTTTAGTTAATACAACGCTTGTGATTGACATGATGGCTCCTTTTTTATTGTTGTGATTACATATATGGCACATTTAATTTATTTGTCAACTTGGTTGGTAGTATTATTTAATTGTATTTACTTTGAGATTTTACGGTTGTTATTTAGTGGGAGATGGTTGGTTATCAAATTTAAAACAAGGGGTGCTAAATTTCACCATCACCTGTTATGTAATTAATGATTTTTGGTTCTGAAATTAATAACGGCAGGGTTTGTTTAATTATTTGATTTTATTGGTTAATTTTCAATTGTGTTCTGCAAGATAAAAGAGTGATAAAGAAATAAGAAACCACAGTTTTGCATTAGAATGATACTCAAGGCCTTGGTGTACCTGATGAAAACACTTTTATTATTGTTTTTCTTACATTATATCATTTCTTAAGTGAAGCCTGCGCAACTGTGTGTTGCGCCATTGGGCTTCAGAACATTACTACAGTATTTTCTGTAAGTATAAATACGCTTCGCGCACGAGTTCATAGACCTGAGGTTAACTGTCATTACAAATACGCTTCGCGCAAAAAATCAGGAGGCTGAGTTGATCGGGAAAGCGAACACAGATACATGATTTGCCCATTTGCTGAGTACGGCTCACGCCGGGACCCTTCGGAAAAACCCTTTCTGCTTCAGCGAGTGAGTGCTGTGGGCACTCAGCGGCGCTGCCAGGGAAACAAAATTATGGTTTTCACCGGTTTGGTAAAAATAATTAACATTTATCGGTAGTCGGGGCGTAAGCCAGTGCGTAGCACGCTCTCAAAAATATTCCTGTGGTTTTTTTATCTGAAATATGGAAATGACTCAGATAATTGAAATATGAAATAGTAATGCAATCTGGAGGACTCAATATCTCCACAGTGAAAGCTGTTTTAAGTGAGAATAGAATAAATATTGTTTTATAAAAATATTTTTAAATTACTATTGATTTTATTTTTGAAGATGATAGTACTTAATTATAAAAACAAAAAATGGAGAAAATTATGAGTGCTATTGATGTTTTATCTCAGGAGGAAAAGTTTATACATGTTGTTGATAAATTTATAACCCATCATCACAACAGCGTTAATAACAATGTCTTTTACAAAAAACTTTATGTTCTCTTCGCCGGGTATCATCTGAAGTATTTTTATTCACGGGCGCAGTATCGCAATTCATGTTATCACGTTGATAATATTATGCAGATGTTTACAGGAGTCGTTTCAACCCTGAACACAACTCTGCTCAGGAAGCTTGCAAACAGCAATACATTGCTGCATTGCCTGAATTCACTTGTGAATTATATTTCAGGCAATCTGGACGAAGCAGAGCATATTTATGCTGATTTGCTGGCTCAGTATGAAAAGAAACGCATTGCAGGCTCTCTGGCTTATACTCCGCCAGGCTCAGTGATCAGGAAAAGACTTTGATAGCGGCAGCAGCGTGTACAAGGAATGGGATGCTGAATGGTGGAGAGAAATGGAGCTGGCGTTTCCGGCAGGTCAAAATCGAGTATTAAAAAGGCAGGAGCCACCCAGTTGGCGTCCCGCCTGTCGTGATGGCTTTAAGGTGGGTTTACTTATCAACGACCTGCCAGCCATCATCCGTTTTGACAAGGGTTACAGCAGCAGTACGCTTTTCGTTATCGACAATAGCCGTCACATTGCATTTATAACTTTTATCAGAGACTTCTACGCAGTCATGCTTTTTGACTGATTTTAATTCGCGCAGTGCGTCTTTTGGGACATCCTTGCCTGCTATAGATTTCACGAAAGCATTCGCCTGCGCAACGACCTTATTCATGGCAGTGTAAATATCCTGTTCGGAAGGTTCGCTGTTACAGCCACTCAGCAACGATGCAGCGGTAACGAGTGTGATAACGGCATAAGTTTTCATAAATAATTCCCTGGCTGTAACGTGAGTTATTGAATCAGACCTGTATTCATTCTGCTTGTATTTTCAGAGAACGACCATTTGCTGACCGTTTCTCCTTTAAATTCGATTTCCAGCGTTTTGGCCTGCGTCTGTGAGCCCCCCGTCAGCAGCCCGACAACGGGAATAAATGTGGTGGCATCAAACTGATTGTTATCCATCGAATAAGTCCATTCTTCATTTCCACTATCAAGTGTAGTCTTGGTTTCGGGCTCGCCTAATGCGGTAATTATTTCTGATTTCGTTGTTTTATTTTTGATGATTTTTGACTGCAGACTTTGTGATGTTTCGTTTTTGAGATGCTGATTGCCTGATGTCGAACAGCCAGAAATAAGTAAAGCGGAAATAAAAAACGCAGAAGTAATGAATTTTTTCATAGGTCCCTCATGTTAATTTTTTATGTTTGCTGTGGTGTGAAATTAATATCACCGTATAAAGATAACTCTGTCTGCATAGGTCTTTTTAATTATGCAGATAAGAATAATAACGCTGGCAAAAAACGTAATGACTGAGACAGGAGTACTGCCGGTCAATGAAAATACTAACCAGGCGAGAGCTAATGCCACGAATTGAAAAAGGAATGCCACACTGAGCGGACTTTCACCATAGGCCACTTTTGCATGGCAGCCTTTGCAAATCCGCACGCCGTGCGGGCTTTGTGTAAAGCAGAAGGGGCAGCTAATCGTTTTATTATCCATCATGACTCCATGGCCTGATTTAAGGTGATGTATTTTTGAACATTTTCGATGAATGACCCGCTTTAGTAAAATTGCTTGTACCGATCGATGATTGCTTTGTGATTGGTTTTAACTATTGTAATCAAATTATCGATCTATATAAACGATCAATAATTTATTGACTATCATTGCATTATAAACTAAGGATTCTTATGGTGTGAGGTGCTGGTTATTACTAACTGATTGTTCCTGAAGGGAATGACCGGCTGTGAAAGGAATGGGTTCTAATAGGTGCAGATGAAGAATCTTGCGGAAATGATGTATTGTGGCATGCAGCAGTGACAGTCCCTTGCGCCTTAGAAGTACAACAATTTGGCTGAGTAGTAAAAGCCACGCCTTCAGGCGACGCTGGCGGGGTATCTGACGGGTTGTATTGTGCAGCTTGCTCCTGAGCTGAATGATACCCACTGTCTCCTGTTGTCTTTCCAGACGAATTTTTTCTTCAAGCTGATGGATTTTCTCCAGAATCGTTTCCCGGTTTGCAGCCTGTTCTTCAGACTCGCATGATGGCATTGGCATTGGCATTGGCATTGGCATTGGCATTGGCATTGGCATTGGCATTGGCATTGGCACTGTTAATGGCACAGGTGCAGGTACTGTTGGCTTTTGTGCTTGTTTCAGTAAAGTCAGATGTTCCGGTACGAAATCAATCAATGTTTGCAGGGAAGACCAGCCATATTTTTTACCCAATTGAGAGGCTTTAAAGGCAATACCTTGGTACTGAAATGAAAAGCCGTTCATTTTTCCCGTTGAGGCGATATTGGGTTTGCAGCTGACGTCTACCTTTTCCAGCATAGCGATAAAAGTCAGCAAATCAGGGCGGCCGGTTAACGCATTATCAATCAGGCTCTGCAGAGTGGACCTGGGGCAGGGAGTTGTCGTTCTTTCAGCCATCATCAGCTCGTTGCGGGAAGGCTTTCTTTTCTCCTGACTATGACTACTGATTGCAGATGTGGTTTGAGTGAGTTTGTGGACTTTCTCCAGCTCGCTGATAATCCGGGTACTGATAAGATTTTCATTTTTCCCAAGGTACAGCTTCCCACCGACCATGTTAATTCTGTTAGCTATTATATGGATATGCTGCCCGTCCGAATCATCGTGCATGATATAGCAGCGAAGATGGGTTTCAGTGAATCCCATCCGGGTCATATAATCGTCAGCGAATGCCGCCCATTGTCTGACTGACAGTGTTTCTCCCTTTGGCAGGCGAAGCGAATTATGCCAGACAGGTTTGGCGACACCGGGGCGCAGTAGTCTTGTGCCTTCAAATTCACTGATAAGTTCAGCAGCAGTGCTTCCCGTCATGTTGCCACCGATAATATAAGGCGTGATTTTGTGGTGAGATCCTGACTTAAGGCTATAGAGAACCACACCTGCAAACTGTTTACCCCGCTTTATTTTCTGCATGCCTTTCACTGGTCTTGCTCCAGAAAGGTTGATGGAATAAGGTGATCCCTGAGAGTTTTGATTTGTCTGCGCAGGGCGAAGAGTTCTGTACGGGTCAGTTCGCTGTCAGGGCTTTTGCTGTCGAGATGATTCAGCAGGCGGTTTAAATCCTGTGAAAGGTTGCCGAGTTTAATCCATGCTTCACGATTGATTTCAGGTAACACCGGTGGGAGTTTGTTGAGGGATGCCATTCTTAGCCATTCCCCTTTTTTATAAGGGCCTCTTTTACTATCGAGAATAGATAATTCTTCTTCGTTTAACCGAACGCTGACGCAGTGAGTTCGAACTTCATTAGGTGTATATTTTGCTGTATGGAATTTACCTCTTCTTGAGCTTCTTGATAGATCTTCTTTACTTTCATTTTTATGCATATCTAACCTTTTTTAAAATGTGTTCATGATCTACAGTTAGCGCATTGGTAAAATAAGTCAAGGCAGTGTCGAAATTTATAAATAAGATAGGTGGAGCAGATTGCTAATTAGGTAATCTGCTCTGGGTGAAAATAGGGTTCATATTAAATTCATTATGACAGTGAGGAGGGGTGGAGGTTACAATCTACGTTTTACTGGCATTAAAGAGATTGTTTGTTTCATAATTTCGCTAAGTTTCTTTCTCTCATGTTCTGCTATATATTTACAAATCTCATCATGTCGAATATGCTGTTCCAGTTGTTTTTTATCTATTTTGATGTCATTGCGGATAAACCATTTAATGGTTTCAATGTCCCCGCGTAAATCATAACCTCGCAGTACAATATGGCGAAAATGTGTGTTGCTGATATCTGTCTTCTTCTTTAGTTCACTGAAGAAAGAGCTCATTTCATTTTCATTGGCACTTAGATAAACCTGGCAGTTATCAGAGATAGTAAAGTTAAGGTTTTTCTTCTGAAGCAAATCCATTATCTGCAGACTTTCGCTGTTGAGGTAGTTGAAAATTACTGGACTGCTATCCTTCATACTAATATGACGAATGAGCATTTTGGCTTTGAAATCGCCTAATGAATAGCAAATTTCAAAAATACCGTGACCCTGGTTATCTCTGTGGTTTATATCGCAACCGGCCTGAACCATCAAATCAAAGATAGAGTGATTTTTTACGTAAAAAAGTATTGTTCTTCCGCATTTATCCACATTGTTGACATTAATTCCAGCATTGATCAGGGTTTTGCAACAGGATATATTATCAGCTAACGAGCATAAACAGGTTTGGCCGAGACCATTTTTGTGGTGTATATCTACGCCGGAATCAATCAATTTTTTCAGTATGTGAGGATTTCGCTGGTTAAACAAAACATTGTGACCATAGTTGTCAGCATGGTTAAAATCTATTCCTGCTTTAACCAGAGTGTCAATCATTCTTGGGTTTTTACAGTAAAACAGTATATTTCTTCCAAACGAATCCAGTGTATTAATATCGGAGCCTGCATTAATGCAAGCCTGAATGTCTTTTGGAGTTTTACAAGAGAGTAATGCATTTATTGCGTTGTTATTCATAATTTTTCTCCTCTGTTAAGCGACTAATCTGATATAGTTGTCATGGTTGGTTTTATATTCCTTTATTTTTTTAATGTCTTCGTAAATTCGAGCGAGTGAAAACCATGAGATCTCTTTCAACATGTTTTTGTTGCTTACATACAAAATGTTACCACCGCGAAATGAAAAAGCATTATGGAATGTACTTTCATTCGTCGTTTTGAGAAATCGAATGAAATTTTTTATTGTCTCTTTTTTATTCATGTTATAAGAGGTGAATGTATAGATAGAGAATACGGTTAAAATATTTCTCTTCGAGACCATATGTCTTGAGAAATAATCGAAATAAAATCTTTGCTCCTGAGTGTCACTTTTGCAGAAAAAAGAAAATTGTGGATTATATAATCTATAAAGATCTGCGTTCTTTTTTGTTTTTGCGAGATAGTTAGTCAGGCTTGGATAGTTTGTTTTATTCATTTTAGTTCTCCTTTATTTAATTAACAAAGGAAATATATATTATTAAATAAACAAAATGCAAATATATTTTTATATTTATTTAATTAAATAGATATATTTTTATTATATTTCATATAAGGTGTTGTTTTTCATTGTTAATTATTTTTATCAAAAAGTGCTGTGTTTTATTTGATTGATTTGGTTTGAGAGTAGTAATTGATATTGTATGAATTGGCGATGAGGGTGTTTTTAAAAATAAATTTCTCAAAGTGCTAAGGTGCAATGTGGGGCTTTGTATTAAATTAATGATGTTAGCGTCCCTTGGCTATCTAACTAAAGGTTAAAGCCAAGGGGAGAGTGTTCAGGCAGATTCAATTCATAATCTTTTTTTTGTAATTGCTTTACAGGTAACTGGTTGAATCGTTGTTGGTAAAACCTTTTGCTCTCTCTGTGATTTTTCCTGGAGGATTTCTTCATAGAAGTAGCGTTCTTTTAGTGATTCTATATCAACTTTTATATCATGACATATTAACCATTTAATTAGCAGTCTTCCTGCATAGTGAGTCAGTAGATATGTACTGTTTATGTAAAACCAAACATGACTAATGTCTGTCAGTTTCTTTAGTTGTAAAATTAATTTTTTAACGTCGGCATTTGTTGGTGTGATAATGCACTTATCACTTATCTCAAATTCATTTTTTTGCTTTATAAGTAACGACAACAGCTCAATTGATTTAAATGTAATGTTCGTGAATACAATTTTTGAACTGTCTTTAAGATGAATATTACGGATAAGAAAACGAATGTAGTTATCGTTTTTAGATTCCCAGTGAGTATATTTACCAGCTATGCTGTGGTTTTCTGACTGCCAGTAATCGAATGCTGTCTGCCCGCTTAAATTTTTATGATTAATGTCGCAACCAGCCTCAATGAGTGCATCGTATACATATCCTTCAAATGGAATGAAAAGAAAGGAGTTGCCATAGCTATCTTTGGTATGGATATCTAGTCCAGCTTTGATAAGATATTTTACTAACCCTGGTGAAACATCAATATGTTGAATCGCAAGGGTACCTGACTTATTCCGGTGGTTAACATTAATACCATTGCTGACAAGAAGTTCCACTGTTTCAACATTTTGAGCATAGAATAATGCATTATTACCGTCATTATCCAAGTGGTGAATGTCAATGTCAGCGTCAATCATTGCCTGTATAGCTTCAGGTACATTACAGGTAAAAAGAGCTGTTTGACCTTTTTCATTACAGGTATTTATATCCACGCCAGCCTTAAGGCAACGAAGGACACCATTTTTAGACTTTACACGGAATAGGTTATTTTTATTATTTTCGCTTGATATCATTGTTTATCTCCTTTTTTGTTGTTTTCAAGATATTAATGACACCAGATTTTACGGTATTCAAATTTATTTTTGTTTTATTAGGGGGGGATCTGATTTGGTTTGTTTGAGGTTATTCTTAACTTAATGGAACATAGGGACGTTAAGGTTATCCTATGTGATGTGGGTTAACCATTTTCACAAAAATATTTATCCATATTGGAACTGATCTGTATAAAGGAGATAATTAGAGGCTCAGATATTAATACTTTAGAGAGTAATGCTATAGGATATGGAAAAGATCATGTAATATAATGGTGATTATTAATGTTCTTCTTAATTTTGGAAATTAAATGAGTAGTGTTTTTTATGAGGTTTTTTGCTGTTGATAATGCTTATTAAAATTTGAAGAGCATCCTTTAAGTTATTCGGCTTGAGGATGCTCATTTAAAATTTAAGCAGCGGAGTCTTTTTCAACAGCCAGGAAGGGCGAGTTGTCGAGGGCAGCAAAAGAAGCTTCATTATTAAGTAGTCGGATAAAATATCTTTTTTGATCTTTCGTATTAAGGTTCACTAAGCCACCTGTCAGATCAATATTTCTCTGAAAAACAGGGAATTGCTGCATTACTTGTTGTATTTGAGGTATTGATACCCCCGTTTGTACTAAGCTTCCTTTCGAGACCATAGCAAGTCTACGCATAAATGCCCTGTCTTTATACATATCCTTGAAAATATCTAGCGGTGCTGGCATACCTTGTGTGTTAACAATTCCAAGACTGATTATCAATGGCGTTGAGTTGTTTGCAAGATTATCTATCACACTCTCTAACCCATACATTCTTTCAAGTAATTTAATATTTAATGCGTAATATTTATTCTGGAAGAAGAAAAAGTCAATAGTGTCATTTATATCAATACTATCATGAGTTATTTTATCTAAGGTTCTGCCATTTAAACTAAAAAAAGATTTTTTTGTTTTCTTATGTAGTGAAACAGGGTATTTGTGTTGGTAAATTACTACACTGTTCCCATTGCCATCACAAATATGGTAAATTACGGCTTTTACCGATGTAAGGCTTTGTGTAGTGAAATCAAACTGTGTTGCATTACCATTGACTCCGAAATTTAGCACATCGTTCATCTTCGTAAATTCAATAGGGAGGTGATTGATTGCTAAATGGTCATATTCGAAAACTTGTTTGTCTCGTTCCAGTAATGTTGACACAAGTGGGATTACTGCCTTACCTCTGTTAGGTTCAATGATATTATCCATTATACTTTTGGAAAATGAAGTGGTCAGATCTACTTCGGCATTAGGTTCAAGATTAACTTTAAATATATCTACAACACCTTGAGTATCAGCAACAAAAAAAGCTTCACCAGAGATTTTCTGTGATTGTAAAATATTTTCAATGTCAGTGAACATATTGTGATCTCTATATTATTTTAGCCAAATAAGTTTCATCGTCGATTTTTATATACTTTATACTATCTGTGCTTTTTAGAACACCACGGCATATAATTGTGCATTTTTTAACACCTCTATCATGAACATTAGCTTTGTATATTCTGAATCCGAGTATTGCAAGTGATGGATTTGAATAAAACCTATTTGTTTTTACGTATATCGCGCCGATGACAAATATCATCAATCCTAAATTTAATACAGTTCGTTTACTGTCGACATCAGTAAAAACTAAGGGCATTATATAAGTGGTTAAAAACTCTAAATGCTCATGATTTTCATTGCTAATGTCTGATACAGTACATGCAACAGACCAGCCCGAACCAAAACTATTTGCAAGAATTATTAAAATAATTGCACCGATAAAGATGAAAACCAAACTAACTATGAAAACGATATTTCTCACTCTCAATGACGAGATCGGAAAAGTAAAATTTTCAGTGAAAATATAGTCCCACACATTTTTTATCAAAACCTTATCGTAGGACATAATTAATAATGATAAAAATAAAAGCCACAGTGATAGTATATATAGTACTGTTTTAAGATATGGCCTGCTATCCATTAGCTTCTCCTGTATAACTTAAAATAGTTTATATGCTAAAAATTTAGGGAATCATTTTCCTAATTCTCCAGCTAAAAGTTCAGCCTGCTTCAAAATGGTCTCTGTGGCGAGCAAGGACATATCGGGTGGATAACCATATTTTTTGAGCAGACGTTTTACCACCACGCGAATTTTTGCTCTTGCTGCTTCTTTCACTGTCCAGTCAAGACTGACATTGTTGCGGATAGCCTCCGTAAGTACGACTGCCAGTTCTCGTAGTTTTTCCTTTTCCATTAACTCGCGAGCACTGTCGTTATCTGCAACAGCAGAATAGAAGGCATATTCATAAGCGCTGAGGTTTAACTGGGTGGCAAGGCTGTCAGATTCCTGGATAGTCTTGGCAAGCTTGATTAGCTCATCAATTACCTCCGCTGCGGTCAGTACCTTGTTCTGGTAGCCATTGATTGCAGAGGTCAGCATATCAATCAGTTTTTTGCCTTGGGTGATACTTTGATTCGAGCGAACCTTGATCTCGTCAGAAAGCAGTTTTTTAAGCGTTTCCAAAGCAATATTTCTGTGTTGGTAATCCTTCATTTCCTGAAGGAATTCTTCAGAAAGAACGGAAATATCAGGCTTTTGTATCCCAGCAGCGTCAAAAATATCAACAACTTTATCGGTAACCAGAGCCTGATCGATAGTCTGTTTTACCCGAACTTCGAGACTGTCATTGTGTTCTTCTTCTGATCCGTCTGAGTTTTCAGTAAATTTATTCAGTCTGGCTTTTACTGCCTGGAAGAATGCTACTTCGGGTGCCGCTTCCATTGCTTTATCGTGCGGTGTCGCCAATGCAAATGCCTGCGATAAGGCTGCAACCGCAGCCAGGAAACGCATTTTACCTTTACCGTTATCCAGCCCTAAAATATGGTTTTCTGATTCAAGAATAATTGTCAGGCGTTGTGAGGTAGTTGCGGCAAAGTAAGCTTTGTAATCGTATCCATGCATCATGCCTTCCAGGATTTCCAGCTTTTCCTGCATGAGCGTTACGGCTTCTTCCTGAACTTCGGCTGGATCACCACGTCCTCCGGCATCGGAGTAGAACGACAAGGCTTCTTTTAAATCAGAAGCAATACCCAGATAGTCAACCACTAGACCACCGATTTTGTCCTTGTACACGCGGTTGACACGGGCAATGGCCTGCATCAGGTTGTGGCCCTTCATCGGTTTGTCGATATACAGGGTATGCATACTTGGCGCATCAAAGCCGGTCAGCCACATATCACGCACTATCACCAGTTTCAGCTTGTCGTCGTCGTCTTTCATTCGGTTAGCCAGAACCTGACGTTCTTTTTTAGTGGTATGGTGTTTAGCGATTTCTGGCCCGTCAGCAGCGGAAGAGGTCATCACGACTTTAATCACGCCGTCATTTAAATCATCGCTATGCCATTCGGGTTTAAGTGCGACGATTTCCTTATACAATTCAGCGGCAATACGACGGGACATGGTAACAATCATGCCCTTGCCATGATCGGCATTGGACTTTAAGCGTTGTTCAAAGTGCTGGACCATATCCGCTGCAATGGCTTTAATGCGTTTTGAACTGCCAATCAGCCCTTCGATTCTGGCCCATTTAGAACGTTCTTTCTGGGTAAGTGTCAGCTCATCCTCGTTAAACTCATCGTCAAACTCTTCGATAAGCTGTCGACCCTCATCACTGATGGCAATTTTCGCCAGACGACTTTCATAGAAGATACGCACGGTTGCACCGTCTTCAACGGCCTGCGAAATATCGTAGATATCAACGTAGTTACCGAAAACAGCAGGGGTATTTACGTCCGTTTTTTCTATGGGGGTTCCGGTAAAGCCCAGATAGGTCGCATTGGGTAAGGCATCACGCATATATTTGGCAAAGCCATAAACGGTGCGCTTACCTGTTACGTTGCCTTCGCTGTCTTTCACGTCAACTTCTTTGGCGCTGAAACCGTACTGTGAGCGGTGGGCTTCATCAGCGATAACGACAATATTGGTTCTGTCTGACAGCAACTCAAAGATATTACTGCCATCATCAGGTTGAAATTTTTGAATAGTGGTAAACACCACACCACCAGACGCGACGCGCAAATATTCTTTGAGTTCTTCCCGGTTATCAGCCTGTTTAGGTGTCTGACGTAGTAGCTGTGTAGCAGAAGAAAACGTACCGAATAGCTGATCATCAAGGTCGTTACGGTCAGTGATCACAACCACGGTCGGATTATCCAGCGCCAGTACAATTTTCCCGGTATAAAACACCATCGAAAGCGATTTACCGGAACCTTGGGTATGCCAGACTACGCCCGCTTTGCGGTCCCCGGTTTTTTGCGCATTAACGAGATCTTTACTGTTACGCCCCTGCTGGCGTACTGCTACTTCGGCAGAGGGGGAGTCCGCATTCACCGCCGAGGCACGGATAGTGGAAAGTACCGCCGCATTGACAGCGTAGTATTGATGATAAGCCGCCATTTTTTTAACAGTACGGATACTGATAATCCCTTTGCTGTCTTCATGTTTGCTGGCCTCAAACACGATAAAGTGGCGGATCATATCCAGCAGTGTTACAGGATTAAGCAACCCCTGTAACAGGACTTCGAGCATTGGCTGGGTACTGGTGGCTTGCGTTTTGCCGTTTGATGTTTTCCATGTCATATAACGACTGAAATCGGCAGAAACCGTCCCCGCTTTGGCTTCCAGCCCGTCAGATATCACATTAAATGTATTGTAGGTAAACAGGCTGGGGATTTGGTTCTGATAGGTTTTAATCTGGTTATAAGCACCTGCAACCGTTGCATTTTCGTCAGCGGCATTTTTAAGTTCGATAACGACTAATGGCAGACCGTTGATGAACAAAATAAGATCCGGTCTACGGGTATGGTTGCCTTCTTTGATGGTGAGCTGATTAATGACCAGAAATTCATTATTCGTGGGATCGTTAAAGTCGATCAGGCAGGCCAGCTCTCCTTGTGTATTACCATCCTTACTGACTTCGATATTAATTCCTTCGGTCAACAGGCGATGAAAAGCCAGATTGTTTGCCATCAGGTCAGGTGTGCTGATCTGCATCACCTGTTTCAGGGCTTCCTCACACTTCTGTTCGCTAAGGTGCGGGTTCAGACGTTGCAGGGCAGTACGCACTTTATCTTCAAGGATAACCTGCTGATAGCTACGTAACGGATTGATGCCACTGGGTTCAATGTCCGGGCCGTAAACATACTCATAGCCCAGACCTTGCAGGTGCTCAATCGCCATTACTTCAATATCGGATTCGGTCATCTTTGCCATGCGTATTGTCCTTATTGCTTACCCAGAGAACGGGCTGTGTATCCGCTTAATTATTTTATGCTACTGACGCGATTGCTTGTTCTGCATACTGAACCCGTACTTCACCGCTCATCAGCTTCGGTAAGAGAGTATCTCGGAGGGTTTCTAGGGTCTGTATTTTTTTGTAGTTGTTATGAATCTTGTTCCAGTAAGAGCCAACAAGTTTATGAAAGTTTTTTAATTTTTCCTCACCTGGATAGAGGAATAAAACATTGCCAATGTCTTCTGGTTTTAAAGAAGGATAGGTTGACGTAGAACCTTCTGCTATTGAGTGCAGATATTCGGTCATATCCTCAGAAGTTAAAAGATAGTAAATAAAAAATGGGCTAATTGATTTGCCAGAAATGACGCAAAAACCTGTTGAAACAACGAGATTTGACGGTGGATCAATGCAAATACCATAATGACACTGATCTGGGCGTACTGTTGATATTATTATGTCAAACTCATTGACTAATCTTTTAGCTCGACTTGGTGCCTCTGATAACAGCATGGTTTGAAGTTCAGATATTTTCCCTTTGGTTAGAGAACCTGTATCCAAGTATTGAATCTCTTTGAAATCATACTTTTTACTTATTGATGATTTATTTAGCTCAACATATTGATTGAGGCTTTTTTCAGGCCATTCATCTTGTGCTTCTTCAATAAACCACTGCCTGAACAGGGTTTCAGCCATAGATTCCAGAGTTTTATTCTGGCGATGAAGCAGATCTATTTTGTCATCAAGAGAGGACAGCACAGAGGCAATAGATTTTTGTTCATTAGGATTTAATGCTGTTTTTGTTTCAATTGAATTTAACAGCTTTTGTGTTAGCAGAGGATGACTTGAACCTTCTGCAAATTGATTTAAATCTAAGTTTTTTAATAGATAATATAAATATTTTGTATTATGTTCACCAACCGCTTTGGCTGACAGAGCATTGTCAGAAATCCAAATGGGCTTATTTTCATAATAAGTAGCACCGCAATAGGCCCCTACACGACCAATTATGATTGTTTCATGATCATAGTTAAAGTGAGATACATAGCTCATAATACCGTTGCCGCCATATACTGGAATATTTCCAGAATCTAATGGCCGGGATTTGCCATTACCAAACGACAACAATGACGCTAGATTTACGTTTGACCACTCACTCATAACATCACCTTCGCCAGATTATCAGCGATAGTTTTATTCAGGCGCGCTTCTTCTTCCAGTTGTGCTTCAAACTCCGCTTTAAGAGCAGTAAACCGTTCTTTAAAGTCGAAATCGTCTTCTTCATCAGCGAGACCGACATAACGACCCGGTGTCAGCACATAATCGAGTTTAGCCACTTCATCAATGTCTACGGAAGCACAGAAACCAGCAACGTCCTCATAGTCACCACCTTTATTACGCCAGTTATGGTAGGTATCAGCAATGGTCTTGATATCGTCGTCAGAAAGCACTTTGGTACGACGATTAATCAAATGACCAAGATTACGGGCATCAATAAACAGAATTTCTTTACTGCGATCACGATACTGGCTGCTGTTTTCACGATCACGGCGCATAAACCATAATGCGGCAGGGATCTGGGTATTCAGGAACAGTTTTGCGGGTAAGTTAACGATACAGTCAATAACATTTGCATCTTTAACCAGCGCCGCACGGATATCACCTTCACCAGAACTTTTCGAAGTCAAAGCCCCTTTTGCCAGCACAACCCCAGCCTGACCTTTTGGCGACAGGTGATACAGAAAATGTTGCATCCAGGCAAAGTTAGCGTTGCCAGCAGGAGGGATACCGTATTGCCAACGGGCATCACTCCGAAGTTGTTCACCTGACCAGTCGGAAACGTTAAACGGTGGGTTAGCAATGATAAAATCAGATTTTAAATCTTTATGGGCATCGTTCAGGAATGAGCCTTCACTGTTCCAGCGGACGTGTTCTGAGTTGATACCACGAATAGCAAGGTTCATTTTTGCCAGTCGCCAGGTCGTCTGGTTGGATTCCTGACCGTAAATCGAAATATCGTCGATATTACCCTGATGAGCTTCAACGAATTTCTCTGACTGAACAAACATACCACCAGAACCGCAACAGGGGTCAAACACACGGCCTTTGTAGGGTTCCAGCATGTTGACCAGCAGGCTTACAATAGATTTAGGCGTATAGAACTGACCGCCTTGTTTGCCTTCTGCCAGTGCAAATTCACCAAGAAAGTATTCGAATACGTGGCCTAAAACGTCAGCAGAACGCGCTTTGGCATCTCCCAAAGCAATGTTGCCAATCAAATCTATCAGTTCCCCCAGCACTGTGGCATCAAGATTCTGGCGAGCATAGACTTTCGGCAAGACTCCTTTTAGCTGTGGGTTACCCGCTTCGATAAACTCCATCGCATCATCAACCAGCTTACCGATTTCCGGTAGCTTGGCCTTAGATATCAGGTAACTCCATCGCGCCAGTTCAGGAACATAGAACACGTTATAGGCGGTATATTCGTCTTTGTCTTCCGGATCGGCTCCTGCAAATTCACCTTCTCCGGCTTTTAGCTGTTCGTAATGTGATTCAAAAGAATCTGAAATGTATTTAAGAAAAATCAAGCCCAGTACCACGTGCTTGTACTCTGCGGCATCAATGTTTTTACGTAGCTTATCAGCCGCTTTCCACAGGATGACCTCTAACGGGTCTGTTTTGATTTCTTTAGGTTTTCTAGCCATTAGCGTAACTTCATGAATAAGGAAAATCGCCCTATTTTGCCTTAAAGTTCCGGTTGTTACGAGCTTATAAAGCGATTAATTTTTTATCTGTTTTAGTGTGTTTGTTTAGCTCAGCAAGTGCAATGACTCATGGAGTAAGTGCTTTGTAGCGGGATTGTAGATGTCAGCTCATTGCCGTCAATGGAGCCACTGTCATTGGCATAATTGCTGCACAGCCGATGCCACGCGTACATTCGCCAGTTTACTGGGGTTCATCGTGTGTACTACACCAGTACACAGTCCAGAAAGTAACGGCATGGCAGAATCGTTTGTGAAGACGTTCAAGAGGGGTTACGTGTACGTAAATGATCTGCTGGCTGTATGCAGTCTCAGTGATGGAAAAAATGGCAGAATGGATAGAGGGCTATAATAATCTGCGTCCACACAAGGGGGGGGAACATGAAATCGCCACGCGAATATTGTGATGCCATATTAGCAGTTAATTAGCCGTGTCCGTTTTAGCAGGGGTAACTCCAGTATTCAAAAAGATTTCTTAGTGCACATACATGAGGTGAATATATGCACAGGCTATGACAAACCATAACTATAATTTTCAATATTTAAAATTCTCCGTTACAGCAAGACATTCCTTGCACATTAAATTCCATCTAAGGTTGAATTTTTAATTTAATAAGGTTGTAATTAAAATGATGTGTATGGGGTTGTTTGTAAAATTATTTTTTTATTTTTGATAATGATAGTTAAGGGGGGAGGGGCTATTCAAGGATATAGATATTCAAGGTTGGTAGCGGTTTGGTTTCTTTTCTAACCGAAGGGCAGAAAAGCAAGGGGAACTCGAAGAAGCAAGCGCAGCGGCTTCGCAGAGTTAGCCCTTGCTTCATTTCGCTATAATAATAAAAAATCGCAGTGCCTGATATTTTATATAAAGATATACAGCTTAACTTGCATTTATTTTAAAGCTTCTCTTGCAGCACAGAAGATGCTATAAATTTCCGCTTCGGTTGAATAGATGACACTGTATGGTGCTTATAATTAAAAAATTATTCACTCAAGCAATTCTTTTTATAATAAATATTAGTTATTTCACAAAAATGCTTGACATTCTTTCTTAAAGTGATTAATTGTAATGTTGTATAAATTTAAAACAAGAGGTTAAATAATGACTGAATATAATACGGCCTTCAATGAAGTAGACTTGCTTATGAATGAGATGCTTGAAAAATTAAATATATCATTAAATGAAACGAATTTATATCCAACTGATGATATGTTTCGGATAATTGTGCAAGAGATTGATGTTGAAAATTTAAAAATACTATCTTTTATTTATAACGAAGGATCTCAAGAGGTTATAGACAATATGACTCCCGTAATAAAAGAATTCATGTACTGGTGGGGAGATAATTTAGATTATGGTACTATTAATATCCAATCTCTAATTGCAAAAAAAGAAGAAAAAATAATTTCTTCAATCATATTAGAAAATTCAGATAAAGCTAAAAAAATAAAAAGAATTTGATGGCTAATTGCAATCCTGACAATCATGCTCTCATGACCATTTTTTAGAGGGATGAGGGGCTGTTGCATTCACTTCATAGGAATACCTACTCATAGAGGCTGTCTGGCACGAGCGAAGCTCTTTGATCTGTTTCTTGACTGCGAAGATCTCTGTTTTAGCTAACTCACTATTGCTACTTTTTGCATCAAGATGGCTTATAAGGCGGTTCAGCTTTTGGGATATGTTAGACTGTGATTTCCAAGCTTCAACATTGATAGCAGGAACGACAGGAGGAAGCCTATCAAGAGAAGTTAAACGAAGCCATTCGCCTTTGCTTTTGTCACCTCTGTTTTTATTGAGAATAGCCAATTCTTCTTTATTAAATCGAACACTGACACAATGTATTCGCAAAGATTGAGCAGGGGGGATATGATTATTGACTGGTTTAAAATCATTTGTATAGGATAAGGTTATTGTATTACTCATAGAAACTCCTTTTCATATGTGTATTCGCTTTATGGTGAGCAATCCTTGCACACCCATAATACAGTTATAATAGAAATGCAATTTATGTCAATTAGTTAGATAAGACTTTGACTTTCTTTCTTTTTCAACCGAAGGGCGAAAAACAAGGAGACTAAACGAAGCTCCGCTTCGTTTAGTCATACCTTGCATCTATATAGATGCTATTGACATACTCATATAATGTTGTATCAATGGATTATTGTTAAAATAGATGAGGCCTGATTATGATTAATAATAAAAAAATACTATATCTGTTGGCTTTTATGTTCCTGTTATCATTCATATACACTTTTTTCGTTAATGAACTATTAGCTAACAGCAATAGTCTTGGTGAAACATTTATAATTTTACTACCTATATATTATATTATTGTATTCCCTTTTGTTTTCTTTCCTGTAAAAAAGTGTAGCAACTGAAAATATTAACTACACTTTTAAGAATTGAAATATGATTAGTTTATGAATCTACTGACGAAAGCCGAAATTATTTTTGCGAACGACAATGCTGCAATTATTACGAGAAGTGCATAGCCTAACCCGCTTTGAAGGAATATAGGAAAAAGGTCATTTTGGACACCAGGTAAAGAATCAACGCATAAACTTATCGCAGCCGAAGCTGTCGCAAATGAAAATAGCCACTCAGCTTGTACTTCGTATCTTTTATAAAATACAGAAAAACCTAATGACAAAATTGCAGGGGGAATTAAGAGTATATATTTAGATAAGCTTTCATTAGAGTGATACTTATGATTAATTATTACCCCAAGAACAACGAAGCCAGCAAAAATAAATAACAGTATTAATATGATTAACCACCGTGGATATGATTTACTTGTGCTATTCATATAATTACAACCTTTTTATTTGTTTGGTTTTTGATATGTGAATTTATATAACATCTTCCCATCTGCTGCTGATAAATAACAGTGTGAAATATTTTCTTTGTTTGGGATTATTAGCATGAGAAAAAAAGGTCTTGTATGACCTGATTTGATAAATAAGTCTTGGATACTGCGGATATCTGTTCCTGATGGGCTTGCCATTCCTTCGTTATGTGTATGCCAATCACCTAAGTAGTGGAAACCCTGCTTGAATAACGATATGATATCTTCTTTGGCTTTTTTCTCATCTAACTTGAAATAATTTCTTTTCCTCAAGTCAGTAGAGCCTGGTGTAGTTATTTTATTGATTTCAATCTCAGAATCATTGAGATTATTGGAAAATAGCATACCTCCTGATTCTTTACTAAAACAGTGGGTTTGACGATGAGAAAATAATTCATCTACTATGCTTTGGCTGATGCATATTTTGAAATCTAATTCGGCACAATGAAATTTATGCATCACTTTTTTCCCAATTAGAATTTTCAAAAATCAAAGGTATAATACAATCACCCTTTCCTGGGTTTCCGAATTGTGCAATCCATTTATCATTCCAGTTACCACCAAGTTCTAAAAGCTCTGCTTCTCTTCCTATGTAACTATATGCAAAAGATTTATTTGAAAAACGATCCATGATTAGATCTATTACAGTTCTTGCCGTTAGAGCATGTAAATTAGTCAAAGGGATAGCTCCGTATGGTTGGAACTCTCCGGCACATGCTGCTATTCTTTTACGAGTATTTTCTTTCCAGTAAGTAGCAGGATATTTTAATGCACCTATATTTTTGCCTTCTGTAATATGCCAGCTATTAAAAGCATTAGAATCCACTTGGTTGACTATTACATGCCCCGCCATTGCATGAGCTTCAACAAATGCAAAGACAATAGCACCGAGAATGTCTTCCGACTGTCTTTTAATTAACTGCTGTTCAGTATTCCAATGTGCAGTGCAGCTTACTATAATATCGGCTTCTGCAATTTTTTTGTTATACTTGGAATCTTCTGTCCAATCTTCATTAAAAGCTTCTATATAGACATTTGGAAACTCTTCCCGTAGCCTTGAGGCAAGAGCTAATGCTTTATTTTTATAAACAGAATCAAATCCTAATAGATGACGAGAGGAGTTTTCACTCTTCATTAAATCATCATCCCAAAGCATCATTTTTCTAATGCCTGATTGAAGTAACAGTCTTGATACCGAAGATCCTACTGAACCACATCCGACGATAGCTACTTTATGTTCAGAGATTTTCTTGTAAGTTTTGTTATGCTCACGACCCGTTAACCAAGAATCGTCAGAACGGTCTACTATAAGATTTTCTGTTTTAGTTTGGCCTATTCTATTTTTTAAAATCTTTCCATCAATGTAATTTCTATAACCATCTAATAAAGCTGTATTTCTGAATCGACCCCGACTAATACCTCTGGTATCAAAGCGGTCAGTGGCAAGATCACTAACTCCCTTAGGAATCTGTATTCCTATAATATTCATCCCAGAAGGCGTTGGGAATGAAACTAGAATTATGGGCTTGACATTGAACATATTAGCACAAGATCTTAAGATCAATTCAATAGTGCTTTCTGGATCTTCCTGTTGCTGATTTATGAGTTCAAAAAAATCCCTTGCAGTTTTGGGATATTGACTCGGATACCAGGCTTCATTGAAGAATATCAATGGAATTGAAACTACTTTAGAGAGTTGCTGTTGCCTTATTCGTTTATCTTTTGAATTACTTCCATCCGATTCTAATGGCAATATTTTTTGGTTTTCCAACCAGTTAATTAATTCTTTTTGTGTGTCAGAATATATTACTCCAAATTTCCGGGTCCGATAACCGAAAACCAACCTTGTGTTTTTATTTGTTAGATCACACTGGCTTATAAGTCGATCTATTTTATTACATTGATAAATCCAATAGTTCTGGAACTCATCAATAAAATCCTCATTTAAATCACCATTTATTCCTTTTCTTAGCATTAGTATAGCATCGTTTAGTAAATCGACTGCATAGGTCATATCATTATGATCGATGATATAAATGTCAGGCCAAACACATAACTTGCCATTTTTTTCCAAGTGTGGGAGTTGGCAAACATCAATTTTTGGTGAGGAAATAAACACATCTGGGATGTCAAATTGACTAAGAGTTTTGTATCTTAGTTGCAATACAATAGGTTCATTACTAAATTCTAAATCAGTTACTAATTCCCAAGCACAAACATATTTACCGTTGAATTTTGATAATTCATTCGTAGAAAGCTTCCTTGCACCATAAGGTGCAAGGATAGTGCTCAACTGATCTATCTTTTTATTAAGACAATCAGGCATAACCACCACCACCTTGTCTATTTACAGCGGCACTTGATGATTCGGCCATACCTAATGCAGATGCAGCAATTTTCTTAATACCGTTATCGGAAATTTCAATCTCTAACGGAATATTCTCTCCATTCTTTTTATGGTCTGACACACATAAAAACTGACCTTGCACATCATCTACTATTTTTTCATATTCTTCTTTGGCTCGGTATGCTGGAGGATCTTTTTCGTCATTTTCAATTGTTTTAGAGCTTGAAATTATAAATGCTTTTTCTTTTGCTCTATTAAAAACTTCCATAGCTTTCTCGGAAGTTTTAGCATCATCTCCTTTTTTGCTTAAACTATCATGAGATAGACTATGCCAAGAACAGTGATGTGGTGCTTGTAAAATGTCATAATCTAACCATGACATAGAATATTTATTGGTTAAACGATCTCTAACACCTTCCCAACAAACGACTTCTGCATCACCACCACTTAAAAAGTGTGCAGTTTTATTGTCACCTTTAATTTCAAAATTTATTATTACGCTGGAATGATTTTTACCTAATTTATCTTCCAACTCATCAAGATCTTTCTTGGGTGAAGGACCCAATAAATGAGCTTCAAAATATGAAGAATAACTTTGATTAATCCAGCGGGTTTTTTGGTCTAATTCTAATAGGATACCTGGTATGTCGTCTGTTTTCCCATCTTCGTCTTTTCCTAAGACCAGAACTTGGTTTCCAACTCCATCCAAATAATTTTTTTCTTTATAAAGATTAACTCTTCTCTTAACTTCTTTATTCAAAGCTATTGCATCATCGCATAACGGATGATTTTGTGCATGGTGTCGCCTGAATACAATTGGACTTGACCAAATCTCATTTATAAAAATTTTATCGTTCTTCTCACTCCAATCTTCTGGTTTTCCTAAATGAAAGTGGTCAGCCACCCCATCACAATGATCTGAATCAGGGTGAGTCCAAATAAAAAGATGGACAAACAAACGACCTTCGTTATTTCGAGGAAGCTTTTCTCTGAGTTGGGTGCGAACATCAGGATGTTCTTCACCATCCCTGATGCGACAATCTATTAAAATATTTTTATCATCTTCCGTTTGGATGAGGGTCATATCCCCATTCCCAACGGGAAAGAAGCATATCTTTGCAGACATATCATATCCTTTTTAATTATTTCTGATCGGAATTATCACCCGATCTTGCTGTGCGAGATTTTTCAATCCCAAAAATAGCCATACCAACATCTTCAATTTTGCCAACGAACTTATCGACATTCAACCCTGCAAAGAAGGCAAATGCCATATATCCGTAGTCACCACCACTGCCATTTTGTGATGCATCTAACACTATTAATCCAGCTTTAAGGAATAGATAAGCCACTACACCGCAGATGCCACTAACGATAGGTCTTAATACATACCAAACATGCCAACGGTCATCCCAACAATTCCTAACACATTTGTTTAGATATACTCCACGAATGCAGTAAAGAGTTCCACCAAGAACACCTATCAATCCACAACGAATCATGAGCTTCTTACTCATGATCCATTCAGGGAATACATCGCCCTTTACTAATCCTGCATACACAAGCACAACAAGTAAGAGTAATGTGAAGAGATAACCGATTATCCTTTTCATATGTAGCCTATAAGTAACTTTTGAAGAGGGTTTTTATATTTATTCATTTTAGATCATGACATTAGATTGTCTAGAGAAGTACTGCTGCATCATTGGGGTGTGGGCGTCGAAATTCTCTTGTGTACTCATCAGTTTATGATGTCCATTTTCTTAAATTTTAACGAGTTAGTGAATTTTGTTGTTCTCATTGAGTTTCACTTTGTCTCATTGGATCTCATGAAATCCTACATTTAAATGTAGGTTAAAGTGTAGCTTGCCAACCTATAGCCTGGTAAAATATGGCTACATACAGCACAACCTACATTTTTGTTCATAACTACATAAGGTGCATGATAACGGAGTCTTTATGGTAGGAAAACAAGAGGGAAAGCCACTTTCGTTTAAAGCGGTAGAAATGATGAAGCCTGGCGACAAAGATAAGGCTGATGTAGGCGAAAATCGTGGCTTACGTGTCTCCTGTGGTGCAACTGGGGTTAAGTCTTTTTTCTACCGTTACACAAGTCCTCTGACTGGCAAGCTTGCTCAGGTTAAAATTGGTAACTTCCCGCAGACTTCTCTCGCCGCTGCACGTCTTAAACTCCACGAATTAAAGCTCCTCCGACAGGAAGGCCGGTGCCCTGCGACTGAACTCAAAAAAGATAAGATCCAGCGTGCGATTCAGGCTGAACAAGCTAAGATCCCTGAATTGACCGTACAGGGATTAGTTGAACTGTATCTTACCGAACGTATTGAGGATCGTAAAACGAAGGACGGGAAGGTTATTCCCGGCGCCAGAAAGCCGAAAGGGCAGGCTGAGGTTCGTCGTACTCTCTATGGTGACGCCGTTAAAAGCCTAGGAGCCCGAAATGCTGCTGAGATTACGCGCCAGGATGTTATTAATTTAATCAATGGCATTGTATGTTACCAACGGTGCAAAACTGATCCACCCCAGCGGTTGAAAATTGATCCAGGGGTTAATCTGCTCCTCTGAATACAGGGGAGCTTATGATCACTTTTGAGATTCGTATGGAAATTAAAGTCCTGCA
>NZ_JAPPTE010000070.1:0-1338 GCF_026719375.1 Citrobacter sp. W9
TTTAATGAGATGGTCACTCCCTCCTTCCCGGTATTATGCTGAGGACAGGCTTTCATTCGGAGAACTATCATGGAAAACATTGCGCTCATTGGTATCGATCTGGGTAAAAACTCTTTCCATATTCATTGCCAGGATCGTCGCGGGAAGGCTGTTTACCGTAAAAAATTTACCCGGCCAAAGTTGATCGAATTTTTGGCGACATGCCCCGCTACAACCATCGCAATGGAAGCCTGTGGCGGTTCTCACTTTATGGCACGCAAGTTGGAAGAGTTGGGGCATTCCCCAAAGCTGATATCACCACAATTTGTCCGCCCGTTCGTTAAAAGCAATAAAAACGACTTTGTCGACGCCGAAGCTATTTGTGAAGCTGCATCGCGTCCGTCTATGCGTTTTGTGCAGCCCAGAACGGAATCTCAGCAGGCAATGCGGGCTCTGCATCGTGTCCGTGAATCCCTGGTTCAGGATAAGGTAAAAACAACCAATCAAATGCATGCTTTTCTGCTGGAATTTGGCATTAGCGTTCCCCGAGGAGCTGCCGTTATTAGCCGACTGAGTACCCTTCTTGAGGACAATAGTTTGCCTCTTTACCTCAGCCAGTTATTGCTGAAATTACAACAGCATTATCACTATCTTGTTGAGCAGATTAAAGATTTGGAATCCCAGTTGAAACGAAAGTTGGACGAAGATGAGGTTGGACAGCGCTTGCTGAGCATTCCCTGCGTCGGAACACTGACAGCGAGTACTATTTCAACTGAGATTGGCGACGGGAAGCAGTACGCCAGCAGCCGTGACTTTGCGGCGGCAACAGGGCTTGTACCTCGGCAGTACAGCACGGGAGGTAGGACGACATTGCTGGGAATTAGTAAGCGAGGTAATAAAAAGATCCGAACTTTGTTGGTTCAATGTGCCAGGGTATTCATACAAAAACTGGAACACCAGTCTGGCAAATTGGCCGATTGGGTCAGGGATTTACTGTGCCGGAAAAGCAACTTTGTCGTCACTTGTGCTCTGGCAAACAAGCTGGCCAGAATAGCCTGGGCCCTAACGGCACGACAGCAAACTTATGTAGCATAACGGCAGAAATACACCGGTTTAAAGAATTACTGATCTGGTTTTGCGAATACTGATATTGATGATACTAACGGCCCACCGGCCTGTTGAGGAACCTGTAAAACGGAAAGGCTCATTGAAGCCGTATATTTTCTGGAGGTTCATCAGGCGCGGAACTCATCAAGGCGCGGGAATAAAATCCCATTCAGACGCCGGATAGATTCAAGCAAGCCAACTTGTCGTCAAAATCGGTGTTGCAAAAACGGGAGTGACCATAGATTCCGTTTT
>NZ_JAPPTE010000071.1:0-1333 GCF_026719375.1 Citrobacter sp. W9
TGGATTTGCCCCTATATATCCAGACGCATTTTCTCTCTTACGGTTGCGATAATTTCCTGCGTATAAATTCCCGCGGTGAGCGATATCCCAGCGCACTGTGTGGGTGATATTCATTGTAATGACTGAACGCCACTGCCAGATTCACCAACGCCGACTGACTGTCAGCTTTCGGCATAATACTGATGTAATCCCGCTTTATCGTCTTCACGAAGCTCTCTGCTATGCCGTTGCTTTCCGGACTGCGCACTCTTGTTGTGCAGGGCTCCAGCCCCAGCATCCGGGCGAACGCCCGCGTTTCATGTGCCCTGTAGGCCGAACCATTGTCCGTCAGCCATTCCAGTGGCTCTGACGGTAGATGCTGCCCGAAGCGTTTTTCTACCGCACCCAGCATGACATCCTGCACGGTTTCTTTGTCATAGCCACCTGTGCCTGCGGCCCAGTCGATGATCTCCCGGTCACAACAGTCCTGTGCGAAGGTCACCCGCAACTTTTCGCCATTGTCGCAGCAGAACTCAAAGCCGTCTGAACACCAGCGTCGGTTGCTCTCAGCCACTGCCACGCGTCCTTTATGGGCCCGCTTCCGGTGGTTATCAGCAGGTTTTCGCTCAAGAAGCAGATGGTGGGTGCTCATAATGCGGTACACCCGTTTTGCGTTCACAACAGGCTGCCCGTCCCGCTCAGATTCTCGTCGCAACAGTGCCCATACCCGTCGATAACCATACGTGGGCAGGTCGGCCACGGCAGTATTTATCCGGGACAAAACCGCATTATCGTCAAAACTGGACTGTCGTCTGCGATCCTGCCAGTCAGACAACCGGTGAACCCTGATACTCAGTTGCGCACGCGACACACCAATACTCCGGCAGACGTCGGTTATTCGTCGTCCCCGGGCAACAAGGGCGCATGCGCAATCCATTTTTTTGCCCGGCCGAACTCCACAGCCTCTTTCAGTATTTCCGCTTCCATCGTCTTTTTACCCAGCAGACGCTGGAGTTCGCGGATTTGCTTATTGGCCGCAGCAAGTTCGGAAGCAGGCACGACCTCCTCGCCCGAAGCCACCGCGGTTAGCGAACCGTCTTCATATTGCCTGCGCCATTTGAAGATCTGGTTAGCATTGATGCCATGCAGGCGTGCGACATGAGACACGGTCATACCGGGTTCCATTGTCTGCTGAATAATCGCTATTTTTTCCTGCGGTGTACGACGCCGACGCCGCTCAGGTCCTGATAACACTTCAACCATCTTATTATTCTGACTGGTGCTAAACATAGGTCTAAGACTACCTCTTATTTTAAGAGAGGCGAAGTGTCTGGTGATCTATGGGGCCAGTCTA
>NZ_JAPPTE010000072.1:0-1297 GCF_026719375.1 Citrobacter sp. W9
GGCCAGGCCTCAGCATTTTATTATGGTGATCCCCTGGGCGAAATGCGCCTGGTAAGCAGAGTTTTTGAAATGTAAGGCCTTTGAATAAGACAAAAGGCTGCCTCATCGCTAACTTTGCAACAGTGCCTGATTCGATGTGTTTGCGGGAAAAAAATCGGCCCAGATCCGCGAAATTTTAATCAGCGAGTCAGCTTGGGAAGAAATGACCTGCTTATTCGCACCTTCCTTAATATAAAGACACAAGCAGAGACATTTTTGGCACGATATAAAAACGCTAAGTTAAAAAATCACTATGACGTGTTGGGTATCAAATGTTCACTGGCATAAACCTCTGTTTCTGATGTAAAACAGATTTTCTGAGGAGGCGTAAAACCTCCTCGTACTGCGAAATTGATTTAGTGATAGCGATCGATCACGCCAACCAGATAGTGGTCGGTTTGCTGCATGTTGATGCCCGCTTTTTTAGCGCTGCGGACTTCATCCAGAATGATTTGCAACAGCGTCCCGTCCACGATTTCCTCTTTTCTGTATCGCTTCAGGAAGTTAATCGCTGACTTATCGTTTGCTGCCTGGGCGTCTTCCGTCAAAGAGGTCAGCGCATTAATGCGCTTCTGGTAATCGCTTACCGTCTGCTCAAACAGATCTTCCAGCGTGGAAAATTCACCGCACCGGGCGTGTTGCTCCTGTAACACCGGCGTGGCGCCGCTCTGTTTGATGTATTCGTACATGCGCATCATTTGCGTCACCGTATTTTGCGCCTGATGACGCAAAAATAGTGCGGTGCCATTAAGGCTATTCTCGCTGCACCTCTGGCTGAGCTGAAGATACAAATTTGAGGTATAAAACTCCTGATTCATTTGCGCATTCAGTTTTTGAACTATTCCGCTAGCGATCATAGGACTTCCTTATTTCTTGTCATCTCAGAAAACGGTCACTCTTCGAAAAAACAACCAGAATAAAAGCGATTCTTTCGCTTTTTTTATTGCGCCTGGTTACGCAGTCATATTCATTTTAAGTCGGGATGCTCCTTATTTAAATATCCAACCCTACTATCGCATTTCTATCTGGCATTATTCTGTGATGGTGTTTCGATATTCACACTCCCTGTGCCAATCCTTTCTTATCGACAGTAGGAAACTTCCTCCGGCTATTCTGCTGAACACGATTAGGGGCACTGTTGCAAAGTTAGCGATGAGGCAGCCTTTTGTCTTATTCAAAGGCCTTACATTTCAAAAACTCTGCTTACCAGGCGCATTTCGCCCAGGGGATCACCATAATAAAATGCTGAGGCCTGGCC
>NZ_JAPPTE010000073.1:0-1270 GCF_026719375.1 Citrobacter sp. W9
TTGTCAGAATATAACTGTGAACGCCCGCATGAATCACTGAACAATATGACACCGGAGGAATACCGACAGCACCATTATTTGGCCGGGATCTCAAAAAATGCATGGAACTAAAACGGGTCTATTTACAGTTACTTCTTCTGTTTCTTGAGTGAACGTATCACTATCATCTTGTATTAAAGGAAGTCCCTTCTTTCTTCGATTAGCATTGTAAATGCGTAATGCTTCCTTGCTCATTGCAACCATTGCTAGTCCTCCTTAGCAAAATATGTATTTCCGTCACGAGACAAGCGAGCCTTAACTAAACGATTAACGATAGTAGTTATAAGCTCTCCTTCATTATCGTAATCCAGATGTTTAGCTACTCTCTTTAATCGCCTAAGCTCTTTATCATTCACTTTCAGCGTTATCTCGTACATCTTTCTTTCTCCCTCTTATCTCTCTAATACGCTCCTTAACAAAAACAGAAAATACTTCATCATCAAAGTAGCCGTGACTATTGTTAGGATTGCTCCTTGTCCTGTATTCAGGAAAAACAGCTTCTTCTAAACGCTTATTAATGTCTGCAAGAGTAGCAGCATTGTTTCTCTGTGCTATTTCTTCTCTTAGTAGCTCTGCCTTAGTAGGGCATGGTGTAGGGTGAAATACACCCTTTTCATCTGTAAATGACATAGTTAACTCTCCTTAAAAGGGACATGGATTAAATAGATACTCCACCTTTTCTAATTCATTATTAAAATCATCAAGAATAACAGAAGGGAAATATTCTTTAACGGCAATAAGCATACCTGTAAGAATTGCTTCCTGCTTATTGTATTCAGCACTATTAGTGATGCTATGCTCAAGCTTTCCCAACTGCTTAAACAGCATTTTTTCTGTCTTTGTCATTAATCAATCTCCAGTGTAATTTGATAACCAGCTTTTTTACAAAGGCTGATAAGCTTATCTAGTGATGCGGTTCTATCTCCACTTAATATTTGTAGCAAGGCAGATAGAGAGATATCAAGCTTTTTAGCTGCATCATTTTTAATACGAAATGTAGATACATATTTTTTTAGTAACTCTATTAACTCTTGTTTCATTATGTCATCCCTTAAAATGGGCATTCATTACCATTAACATCAACATCTATAAGTTTAGGTAAATTGGATTTGCCCCTATATATCCAGACGCATTTTCTCTCTTACGGTTGCGATAATTTCCTGCGTATAAATTCCCGCGGTGAGCGATATCCCAGCGCACTGTGTGGGTGATATTCATTGTAATGACTGAA
>NZ_JAPPTE010000074.1:0-1207 GCF_026719375.1 Citrobacter sp. W9
TGTAAGTATCCCGCATAATCGTGCCATTCACATTTAGAGACCCTCCGGCATAATCACTCTGCCAACAAAGGAGATCGCTATGCGTAAAGCCCGTTTTACTGAGCATCAGATCATTGCTGTAATTAAATCGGTTGAAGCCGGACGAACCGTTAAAGATGTCTGCCGGGAGGCCGGTATCTCTGAAGCCACCTACTACAACTGGAAGTCCAGATACGGCGGCATGGAGGCTTCTGATATTAAAAAGATCAAGGATCTTGAGGACGAGAATCGGCGTCTCAAACAGATGTTTGCCGACCTGAGCCTTGAGAACCGGGCGCTGAAAGACGTTATCGAAAAAAAGCTTTAAAACCAGCCTTTAAGCGTGAGCTGGTCTCTCATCTGATAACGACATTTGGACTCAGTATCCGTCAGGCCTGCCGGAGTCTGAACCTGAGCAGAACGGTTTACCATTACCGTCCGGATACCACGCGTGACGAACCCGTTATTGTCGCGTTGCAGGCAGTGGCAGAGCGATACCCACGGTACGGTTTTCCAAAACTTTTCCAGGTTCTGCGGCGGCAGGGATACCCGTGGAATCACAAAAGGATCCATCGTATTTATTGTCTGCTGAAGCTGAATTTTCGCCGTAAAGGCAAACAACGGTTGCCGGTGCGTAATCCCTCGCCACTGGCCACACCGGAAGCGCTGAACCAGAGCTGGTCTGTCGATTTTATGCATGATGCTCTGGTCTGTGGCCGTCGTTTTCGCACGTTCAATGTCGTTGATGACTTTAACCGTGAGGCATTGTCGATTGAAATCGATCTGAATCTGCCAGCTTTGCGCGTGGTCCGTGTACTCGACAGGATTGCGGCAAATCGCGGCTATCCGGTCATGCTACGCATGGATAATGGTCCGGAATTTATCTCTCTGGCACTGGCTGAATGGGCAGAGCAACATGCAGTAAAACTGGAATTTATTCAGCCGGGTAAGCCGACGCAGAACGCTTTTATTGAGCGCTTTAACCGGACATACCGTACAGAAATACTCGATTTTTATCTGTTCAGAACGCTGAGTGAAGTGCGGGAAATCACGGAGAAATGGTTGTCAGAATATAACTGTGAACGCCCGCATGAATCACTGAACAATATGACACCGGAGGAATACCGACAGCACCATTATTTGGCCGGGATCTCAAAAAATGCATGGAACTAAAACGGGTCTATTTACA
>NZ_JAPPTE010000075.1:0-1105 GCF_026719375.1 Citrobacter sp. W9
GGAAGGTGCGAACAAGTTCCTGATATGAGATCATCATATTCATCCGGAGCGCATCCCAGAGGGACATCATGAGCCATCAACTCACCTTCGCCGATAGTGAATTCAGCACTAAGCGCCGTCAGACCCGAAAAGAGATTTTCCTCTCCCGCATGGAGCAGATTCTGCCATGGCAGAATATGACCGCTGTCATCGAGCCGTTTTATCCCAAGGCGGGCAATGGCCGACGGCCCTATCCGCTGGAGACCATGCTGCGTATTCACTGCATGCAGCATTGGTACAACCTGAGCGACGGTGCCATGGAAGATGCCCTGTACGAAATCGCCTCCATGCGCCTGTTTGCCCGATTATCCCTGGATAGCGCCCTGCCGGATCGCACCACCATCATGAATTTCCGCCACCTGCTCGAGCAGCATCAACTGGCCCGTCAATTGTTCAAGACCATCAATCGCTGGCTGGCCGAAGCAGGCGTCATGATGACCCAAGGCACTTTGGTGGATGCCACCATCATTGAGGCACCCAGCTCTACCAAGAACAAAGAGCAGCAACGCGATCCGGAGATGCATCAGACCAAGAAAGGCAATCAGTGGCACTTTGGCATGAAGGCCCACATTGGTGTCGATGCCAAGAGTGGCCTGACCCACAGCCTAGTCACCACCGCGGCCAACGAGCATGACCTCAATCAGCTGGGTAATCTGCTTCATGGAGAGGAGCAATTTGTCTCAGCCGATGCCGGCTACCAAGGAGCGCCACAGCGCGAGGAGCTGGCCGAGGTGGATGTGGACTGGCTGATCGCCGAGCGTCCCGGCAAGGTAAAAACCTTGAAGCAGCATCCGCGCAAGAACAAAACGGCCATCAACATCGAATACATGAAAGCCAGCATCCGTGCCAGGGTGGAGCACCCGTTTCGCATCATCAAGCGGCAGTTCGGCTTCGTGAAAGCCAGATACAAGGGGCTGCTGAAAAACGATAACCAACTGGCGATGTTATTCACCCTGGCCAACCTGTTTCGGGTGGACCAAATGATACGTCAGTGGGAGAGATCTCAGTAAAAACCGGAAATAACGCCAGAAATGGTGGAAAAAATAGCCTAAATAGGCTGATTCGA
>NZ_JAPPTE010000076.1:0-1052 GCF_026719375.1 Citrobacter sp. W9
ACCGTACTGGCTAAAACCTACGGCGGTGCTGCTCGTGCATTCGACCAGATCGATAACGCGCCGGAAGAAAAAGCTCGTGGTATCACCATCAACACTTCTCACGTTGAATATGACACCCCGACTCGCCACTACGCACACGTAGACTGCCCGGGCCACGCCGACTATGTTAAAAACATGATCACCGGTGCTGCGCAGATGGATGGCGCGATCCTGGTTGTTGCTGCGACTGACGGCCCGATGCCGCAGACTCGTGAGCACATCCTGCTGGGTCGTCAGGTAGGCGTTCCGTACATCATCGTGTTCCTGAACAAATGCGACATGGTTGATGACGAAGAGCTGCTGGAACTGGTAGAAATGGAAGTTCGTGAACTTCTGTCTCAGTACGATTTCCCTGGCGACGACACGCCGATCGTTCGTGGTTCTGCTCTGAAAGCGCTGGAAGGCGAAGCAGAGTGGGAAGCGAAAATCATCGAACTGGCTGGCTTCCTGGACTCTTACATCCCGGAACCAGAGCGTGCGATTGACAAGCCGTTCCTGCTGCCTATCGAAGACGTATTCTCCATCTCCGGTCGTGGTACCGTTGTTACCGGTCGTGTAGAGCGCGGTATCATCAAAGTTGGTGAAGAAGTTGAAATCGTTGGTATCAAAGACACCGCTAAGTCTACCTGTACTGGCGTTGAAATGTTCCGCAAACTGCTGGACGAAGGCCGTGCTGGTGAGAACGTTGGTGTTCTGCTGCGTGGTATCAAACGTGAAGAAATCGAACGTGGTCAGGTACTGGCTAAGCCGGGCTCTATCAAGCCGCACACCAAGTTCGAATCTGAAGTGTACATCCTGTCCAAAGACGAAGGCGGCCGTCATACTCCGTTCTTCAAAGGCTACCGTCCGCAGTTCTACTTCCGTACTACTGACGTGACTGGCACCATCGAACTGCCGGAAGGCGTAGAGATGGTAATGCCGGGCGACAACATCAAAATGGTTGTTACCCTGATCCACCCGATCGCGATGGACGACGGTCTGCGTTTCGCAATCCGTGAAGGCGGCCGTACTGT
>NZ_JAPPTE010000077.1:0-1016 GCF_026719375.1 Citrobacter sp. W9
TGCAGGACTTTAATTTCCATACGAATCTCAAAAGTGATCATAAGCTCCCCTGTATTCAGAGGAGCAGATTAACCCCTGGATCAATTTTCAACCGCTGGGGTGGATCAGTTTTGCACCGTTGGTAACACTTTGGACTCGATATCGACGACCGCGCTGCACAGCTGGCGGGTTTTGCTTTGCTAATGCGTGCCCGTCAGGATGATCGTCGTCTGTTTTCTCGTAACAATGGTTGTGATATAGACCTGAATATTTACGCCCTACAGGAAAGTCGACACCTCAACATTCAGAAACTTTGGCAAGCACTTAATCTCAATGCTGATGCGCAGCATGGCCAGACTCAAGATCTACTTACAGTAGCCCAAGCTACAGATGACCCCCGTCTGACGCTTCTAAAAGACCTGCATCAGCGTTTTCTTAATGCCAAAACACTGGGTTCCTTAATTAGTATATCTACTGAACAAGCCTCAGCTATTGAGGAGCTCTATTCCACGATTCAGGAACTCAGCAAAAATGGCGATAATATGCAACGACCTGAATCTAAAAAACTATTACCGCTGCTAGCACAAGCTCGCCTACTAGCTAAACGCTATGATGCGGTGATTGCAAATCCACCGTACATGGGCAGTAAGGGGATGAATGCGGATCTGAAAGAGTTCGCTAAGAAGCAGTTCCCTAATAGCAAGTCAGACCTGTTTGCCATTTTTATCGAACGAAATCTGGATTTAACCAAAGAGTCAGGTGTGGTAGCGATGATCACCATGCAAAGCTGGATGTTCCTTTCTTCATACGAGTCATTGCGTACCCGAATTTTGAATCAACACACTATCCTGAGTATGACCCATCTTGGGGCAAGAGGATTTGATAGTATTGGTGGAGAAGTCGTCTCAACGTAAGCGTGCAGTGAGAACCGTATTGACGAAGTGAAGCTGGTCAGGCAGGCAGAGTAACCCGCCACGGGAGCAGAGCACCCACCCGGTTCACAGGCCAGTCGGCGATGACATCAAGTACATAATGCA
>NZ_JAPPTE010000078.1:0-820 GCF_026719375.1 Citrobacter sp. W9
GGCACTGTTGCAAAGTTAGCGATGAGGCAGCCTTTTGTCTTATTCAAAGGCCTTACATTTCAAAAACTCTGCTTACCAGGCGCATTTCGCCCAGGGGATCACCATAATAAAATGCTGAGGCCTGGCCTTTGCGTAGTGCACGCATCACCTCAATACCTTTGATGGTGGCGTAAGCCGTCTTCATGGATTTAAATCCCAGCGTGGCGCCGATTATCCGTTTCAGTTTGCCATGATCGCATTCAATCACGTTGTTCCGGTACTTAATCTGTCGGTGTTCAACGTCAGACGGGCACCGGCCTTCGCGTTTGAGCAGAGCAAGCGCGCGACCATAGGCGGGCGCTTTATCCGTGTTGATGAATCGCGGGATCTGCCACTTCTTCACGTTGTTGAGGATTTTACCCAGAAACCGGTATGCAGCTTTGCTGTTACGACGGGAGGAGAGATAAAAATCGACAGTGCGGCCCCGGCTGTCGACGGCCCGGTACAGATACGCCCAGCGGCCATTGACCTTCACGTAGGTTTCATCCATGTGCCACGGGCAAAGATCGGAAGGGTTACGCCAGTACCAGCGCAGCCGTTTTTCCATTTCAGGCGCATAACGCTGAACCCAGCGGTAAATCGTGGAGTGATCGACATTCACTCCGCGTTCAGCCAGCATCTCCTGCAGCTCACGGTAACTGATGCCGTATTTGCAGTACCAGCGTACGGCCCACAGAATGATGTCACGCTGAAAATGCCGGCCTTTGAATGGGTTCATGTGCAGCTCCATCAGCAAAAGGGGATGATAAGTTTATCACCACCGACTATTTGCAACAGTGCC
>NZ_JAPPTE010000079.1:0-788 GCF_026719375.1 Citrobacter sp. W9
TTACCACTTTGTGATTCATGACTGGGGTGAAGTCGTAACAAGGTAACCGTAGGGGAACCTGCGGTTGGATCACCTCCTTACCTTAAAGAACCGACCTTTGTAGTGCTCACACAGATTGTCTGATGAATGATGAACTTCTGAATGTACTTTCGAGTGCATTAAGAAGTTTTGCTCTTTAAAAATCTGGATCAAGCTGAAAATTGAAACGACACACTGTTTCATTTCTCCGTAAACAAGAAATGAAAAGCGGTGTGTTCGAGTCTCTCAAATTTTCGCAATCAGAAGTGAAACATCTTCGGGTTGTGAGGTTAAGCGACTAAGCGTACACGGTGGATGCCCTGGCAGTCAGAGGCGATGAAGGACGTGCTAATCTGCGATAAGCGCCGGTAAGGTGATATGAACCGTTATAACCGGCGATTTCCGAATGGGGAAACCCAGTGTGATTCGTCACACTATCATTACGTGAATACATAGCGTAATGAAGCGAACCGGGGGAACTGAAACATCTAAGTACCCCGAGGAAAAGAAATCAACCGAGATTCCCCCAGTAGCGGCGAGCGAACGGGGAGCAGCCCAGAGTCTGAATCAGCATGTGTGTTAGTGGAACGGTCTGGAAAGTCCGACGGTACAGGGTGATAGTCCCGTACACAAAAATGCACAGGTTGTGAACTCGAAGAGTAGGGCGGGACACGTGGTATCCTGTCTGAATATGGGGGGACCATCCTCCAAGGCTAAATACTCCTGACTGACCGATAGTGAACCAGTACCGTGAGGGAAAGGCGAAAAGA